>JAISPZ010000057.1 GCA_031274555.1 Bacteroidales bacterium
CATTGGTTATACAGTAACACCAAATTTAGTGAAAATTTTTCAAACGGCAAAGCGTTACAAATATTTATTTGATAACGCTTTGCTTGTTTTTAGCAAAAAATAATTGCGGATTTAAGGTAAATTATAAACGTATGAAGAACAAAGGTAGATTACTACTGTTGGCTACGCTGGTTGCGCTCGCCACAACACAGGCGCAAACTATAAAGACATTAGGCGCAGGCAGTTACGCTTCGTATCCTCCGACAAACGTGGGATTAGTCGATGGCTATTTTGCAGCACCGTACGACTGGTTCAGGCAGGCTTATCCCCTGCTCAACCTGCACGATAACGCGCGAAACCGCCCACTGCCTACCAACGACTGGTGGACAGAATTTATATTTCGCGGACTTGGGCGCGAGCAGACCACAACTAACGTGACTGTTACGACTGACGGCGACCGCTTCGGCTGCGCTGCATGGGCGTTCCCCGCAATGATGACCGCCTCCGCTAACGGCTTCAACCTGCATTTTCCAAAAGAATTTGACGGCGGCGGCATGAAAATCGGCAACCCCCTGCGAATACACGCCACTACAACGGTACAGCCTGTAGATGCCAACACCATATACGCCGACTTTGAGAGCCAGACTTTTGCTCCTTGGGTAGCAACTAACAACACACAGAACATCGCAGGACCAATGGCTACGAGCGAAATCACCCAAAACCCCACCCCGACAGGCTATACAGGCAACCGTTTCGTGAACACCTTTAAAGGAGATGCAGCACAGCTCACTCTCACCTCACCCACGTTCACAATCAGCAAACGCTATATCCGCCTGCGAGCAGGTGGCGGCAACTACCCTGACGTAGCATACGTCGGCTTATTTATAGGCGGCACTCGCGTTCGCACCGCGACAGGTCAAAACAATGCCACACTCATCCAACACACTTGGGACGTTGAAGAATATATCGGACAGACCGCCGAAATCCGCATTGTCGATGCGACAGGCGCAGGCTGGGGTTTTATTATGTGCGATGAAATCGTGTTTACCGACAGCCCCAGAGGTGGCGCAGGCTATACAGCCGACTTTGAGACAGATGCCGCCAAAGTCTATGACTGGTCAGACTTAGGCTTTACCCTGCGAAGCACACAAACACAAGACCAGACAATAGATGCAACCCTTGTACATGGCGTACCTTTCGCCTATTTTGAGATGTCAGGACTTTATCCAATCCTCACCCCCACCACAGTAGCGAAAGCCTATAACATCAGTGGAAATGAGATAACCGTCTTCCCCGCCACAGGCAGTGCCTTTACGATAGAGTTTGACGGACAGATATACGGCGTACACGTAGCGAGCGGTAGCAAGCTGCACCAGTCGCGAGGCGGAGATTTTCTAATTGAAACGCCCTCAACGCAACGCTATGTTGTCATTTCAGTGCTGCCCTCACGCAGTAACCTCACCCTGTACGACACCTACGCACGAAACAAGCCACGCAACGCAGCCTATCGCTACAACTACAACATCAACGCAGGAAAGATAGAAACTGCTTTTGCCCTTGATGCAAAAAATATAGAGACGAACGCTCCCGCCAGGACACTGATGTGCTTTATGCCCCACCATTACCGAAACACCGAAAAGAATTTCGATTTTATCGCAGGGGCAGACTACCCCACTTTCTTAGGCACACTGCATACCGCCTGCGACAGCACCTTCAAGATAGAATATGCTTTTGGTGGACTAATCCCCTATATGCCCAAGCCTATAGACTTATCAGCAGAACGCGCAGATATGTTGCAAGACCTGTTAGACAGAGCCAATAACTACGCTGGGGGACGTAACGGAAACACTTATGCCAAAATGCTTGGTGAGCACGCTACCGCAATGCTTATGGCACGTGCCGAAGGGCACACTCCCCTGCTCAACAAAGTGAAAAACGACCTTAAAGCCGAATTTGCCGACTGGCTTAACTTCACCGATGCCGAGCGCACTAAAGACAACTCTTTTTACTTTGCCGAATACCCCAACTATGGCGCATTTATCGGCTTCCCCCCGGGCTACGGCTCGCAGGGATTTAACGACCTGCATTTCCACTACGGCTATTTTACCGCAGGGGCGGCACGTCTTATGATGGTGGACAACAGCTTCAAGGCAGATTATGCCGAAATGATAAAGAAGATAGCACGCACGTACGCCAATTGGCAACACGACGACTACCAGCCGTTCCTGCGTAACTTCGACCCATACTTCGGACATTCTTTTGCCGGTGGCACAGGAGACGGAGGCGGCAACAATCAGGAGTCCACTTCCGAAGCCCTTAATTCGTGGGTAGGACTGTATCTGCTCGGCGTAGAGTTAGACGATAAGGAAATCATAGATGCTGCCGCTATGGGCTATGTATTGGAGCGCACTGCCGCAGAAGAGTATTGGTTGGACTTACATCAGGAGAATTTCCCGCCCACATACACTCACGAATATGCAGGAATTGTGCGTACCGACAATGTCGGGTGGGGCACTTATTTCTCGGCAGACCCCGCGTGGATACTCGGTATTCAGGCTTGTCCTGTGGATTTCTTCTATACTAATTTCAGCAAAAATACTACTCAAATGGCAGCTATCAGTGCCGCCATGCTTGGTGAGCGCGGTGCTAATAACGCCGACAACTATCCCGGCAACAGCGACCCTTATGATAATTATAAATCAATGGGACCATATTTGGGGGGCTACCACCTGAATATTCTCAATTACGTAGAGCCTGATTCGTCATCAAAATGGCTTCACGAATACTGCAACGACCCTGAAAAAGGCGACGAATGGCGCAATCATATCAACACACTCACAAACTACTACCAAAGCAATGCTATGATTACCTACGGCTTGCCTGCCGAAGACTATCACACAAGCATTGCTTCCGGTGCAGTCTATAAAAACAGGCAGGGCGAATTAACTTACCTGCTCTACAACGCCACAGACGAGCCTGCCGATGTAAATATTTATCACAATAACGATATTATTGCCACCGTCCGTGTCAATGCCCGCACCTACTACAACTCCCGCTTCCCCAACGGTGAGAAGCCCGATGTGGTAATATCTTCACCCGCCCGTCTTGCGTTAAACAACGCCACAAAAGTTACCGCCACAGCCACCGACAGGGACGGCACTATTGATTATGTCGATTTCTATTTCAATGGCGACAGCATTGGGCGCAGCCTGACCGAGCCTTACGAAGTCATATTTCATCCATACACAGCAGGCACTGCATACCTTATGGCAATAGCAAAAGATAACGACGGCTTGCGCGACACCGCAGTTATGGAAGTAGAAGTGATAGAGCAAACCCCCTACAACGGCACAGCATGGAAAATTCCTTCGCAGACTATTTATGCCGTTCAGTTTGACAGGGGAGGTGCGGAAGTATCTTGCCACGACTACGATACCGCCATGGTTGGTGGCGACAACTACCGTGCAGGAACAGGTGTAGAGACCGAAAATACGAACAATTTAGCTAACAGCAATATAGGATGGACAAATCCGGGTGAGTGGTGGAAATATACTGTGGAAGTGGCAGAGGCAGGTGTATATGAGATGAAAGGCTATATCGGGGGAGAGGGTGTGCTACGTATTTTTGTTGATGAACAGGATGTGAGCGGTGCTTGCCATGTAGGACCTACAGGCGGGTGGGAAAAGAAAAATCTTACGATAGGCGTATTTCCTCTGCCGGCAGGACGACATGTACTCAAAGTCCTGCTCGAAAGCGGAGGAATAAATCTCGGTCGCTATACATTTACAAAGCAGCCCGCGGTACATATTGTGATAGACGTTCCATACGTGCAGTATCTTGACATGCTTCTCACTCCCGCCGACACTCTGGGCAAGGACAGAATGTATGCGCAGGAAAACGGACGTACACTTAGAGCACCCACCACCGCAGGCAGTGTTCATTTTATCGTGCAAAACGCAGCATTTAGAGATACTTTTATTTACTACAAAGGCACTCCGTTAAACGTAGCCATGCAGGACTTTAGAGGTAATTTTGACGTTTCATTCTTTACCTTAAACAGCAGCAACGACACTCTGCGCGGAATACCGCTCACAGCACCTGTTTATAACGGTATGGTTGTTCATGTAGAACTCACTCCGCGCGTATTTGTCGGCAACCGTCCACCTGTTGCAGATGCAGGACCAGATCAAATCATCTACGCGCCAGGCAACAGTGTCACCTTAGACGGCTCTCGCAGTGCCGATATTGGAGGCGAGATAGTGCAGTATCATTGGGAACAGATAAGTGGGACTAACACAGCAACAATAGTCAATCCTAACCAAGCCGTCACCGAAGTTACAGGCTTGACAATAGGCAACTACCGCTTCCGCCTCACCGTCACGGACGACTCATCAACGACAGGCATTGACAACGTTATGGTGTCGGTGCTCCCGCCCGAACAGACAGACTTCCTGCTTAAACTTCCTGCCGACAGCAGCATGGTCACAAACACACGCCGTCCCTCGCTTCAGTGGGAAGCCTGCCCTAACGCTACCTTATACGAAGTATATTTAAACATCACACGCAGCGACTACGAGTGGTATGCTTCTGGCAACCTGCTTGACAGATATACAAAAGTGGGACAGACCACAACCACTTCATTTGCCCTGCCCACAGATTTGCCCGACAGATGGACTTACAAATGGTATGTGATTGCACATACTCCACAAGGACAGAAATTTTCCAACAGACATCGTTTCGGCTTGTATATTCCGCAGCTGGAAAACGAAAATGACGGAGTGAACATAGTGAACGGCTGTCGTGATATGAATAAGAACGGCACTATCGAGCCTTTTGAAGATTGGCACTTAACCCCGGACGAACGTCTTGACGATATTATGCAACGCCTCACAAGAGATGAAAAAATTGCTCAACTTTTTTACGGTGGCAACGACTCGCCCCATACTGACGGCTTTGCTTTCTCTTATGGGGTAGAGGGTGGAATGAGAGAAGTGCAGCGTGGCGCAGCGCAGACCCGTATGGGTATTCCTGTCGGCTTCTTTGGCGATAAGGTACATGGGTGGAAGACTATCTATCCCACGCAGTTGGGACTGGCTGCCACGCGCGACCCTAACTTGGCTTATCAGTGCGGAAATCTGCACAGGATAGAGCAGAAAGGCTTCGGCTTTACAGGCACTCTCACGCCTCTTGCCGAAGTAGATACAAAGGTACTCTATCCGCGTTTTCAGGAAGGTAACGGCGAAAATGCCGACGAAGCCTCTGCCATGGTACGTGCGATAGTGTGTGGTATGCAAGGTGGACCCGAACTTAACCCACATTCTATGGTGACGACCGTCAAACACTGGCCTGCGCAGGGCGCAGGAGGTGAAAGCGCGTTGCAGTATGATGCTGCAACTATCGGCTATCATCTAAAACCCTGGTTTGCCGCGATTGAAGCCAATGCCGCTTCGATTATGCCCGGATATAACACCGCCCCCTATTTGGACCCGACAGGTGCAGGTGCTAATTCGAGTAAACCCATTATTGACTATTTGCGCAATGAAATTCGCTTCGAGGGCTTTGTTATCACCGACTGGCTCGCTGCCACCACAGCCCAATCTATCGAAAGCATAAGTGTAGGTATAAACGTACTCGGAGGTGCTCCCTCTGCGCCGACTGATTTTGACGAGTTAGTTGCTGCCGTAGGTATGGAAAAAATAGAACAGTCCACCAGAAAAGTTTTGGACATGAAAATACGTACAGGAATGTTCGAAAATCCGTACGCCGACACAATTTGCAAATGGACTAATGCCGCTCATCATTCCATTGCGCTTGAGGCAGCACGCAAGTCCGTTACTCTGCTTACAAATAACGGAATATTGCCGTTGCAGCCCGCTACACTTAACGCTATCGTTGTTGGCGGACCGCGTGCCGTATGGGAAAACGAACAGGGGCAGCACGACCAGAACCGTGACCCGAACGTTATCTGGCAGAGTATTTACTACGACAACCCACAGGCAAAGACCTACTTAAAAGCCGTAACCGACCGCGCCGCACAGGACGGAATTACCGTCACGCACCACAGGGGCGGTGCTTACTCCGGTCAGGCAAATGTTGCCGTTGTGGTTATCGGTGAGCAATCCTATACGCATGGCACGGAGTGGGCGGACAAAAACCCCAATATTCCCGAAGATCAGTTGCAGGCAATCAGAGATTTCAAGGATGCAGGGTTAAAAGTTATCACAGTTGTGATTTTGCCACGTCCATACGTGCTGACCCAAGTGACGGAACTGTCGGATGCTGTTTTTGCCGTATATCGCGGTGGCAACGGCATAGCGCAGGCGACCGCAGAGTGTATGTTTAACGACTTCTCGCCCAGCGGCAAGCTACCTTTCCAAATGCCACGTTCGCAAGATCAGGTAGGTACGGACAACGAGAACAATCAAGTGGAACATTGGGAGCTGCCTTACGACATCGGTGCTTCCGCCACAGAGCGCACTCTGATACGTACCGCTATGCAGAACGACCAGCCTGTGCCCTTATCTGGCGACCCGCTCTTTCAGTACGGGCACGGTCTATGCTACGGTTGCGACACCAACAGTCCGCCACCTGTCGATACCACCTATCCTATCAGCAGTTTCAGCCTGATTTCGCCCGCCAACAACAGCACCCTCAGCGAAACTTCGGTACTGCTGACGTGGCAAGCACCAACTTTAGCCGACAGCGTCACTTCCCCATTGACTTATGCTCTTTATTTGGACAATCAGCTGATGGGCGAGATTGACGAAACTTCGGGCGCGTTGGGGATGTTATCGCTCGGCACACATATCTGGTACGTGCAAGCCCGCGCAGGAAACTACTATCGCAATTCCAACACTTCATTCTATTTTAACGTAGTCGAACCAGACCCCGACAATATTGAAAATATCGGCAAAGCCTCCCTGAAAATCTATCCGAACCCTGTTTCTGACGGAGTGCTGAATATAGAAGGAGCAGACGGCACGATAGAAATATATAACGTTATCGGGCGACTTGTGCTGACAAAGGAAAAGGCAACTACAATCAACATTTCTTCCCTGTCGGCAGGCGTTTATGTGGTCAGGGTCAGAAACAGACATGCCGTTGTTATAAAAAAATAGTTAAATTTGCGGAATTACATTTTGGCTGTCTGTATCGGCAGCCGTCACAAAATTTTGCAAAATGACACCTACACTTTTTATTTTGGCTGCTGGTATGGGCAGCCGCTACGGAGGATTAAAACAATTGGACGGAATAGGTCCCGGTGGAGCAACCATTATGGACTATTCAGTATATGACGCGCTTGAAGCAGGATTTGGAAAAATCGTTTTCGTAATCCGCAAGTCGTTCAAGGACGACTTCAAAAAACAGGTAGTCAGCAAGTACAAAGACAAAGTCCCTGTCAAGTTAGTTTATCAGGAGTTGGACAAGCTGCCCAAGGGCTTCACCTGTCCCCCTGACCGCACCAAGCCATGGGGCACAGGACACGCCGTACTTATGGGCATGTATGCTATAAAAGAGCCGTTTGCGGTAATCAACGCCGATGACTTTTACGGACGGGAAACGTTTGAAGTGCTTGCCAAACAATTGAGATACATGAGCTTTATACGGAAAAATTATTGCATGGTGAGCTATCACGCGGGCAATACAATTTCCGAAAGCGGCTCTGTTTCGCGCGGAATTTGCACTGTTGATGAAAACAACTTTCTCGCATCCATCGTGGAACGCACTCATATCGTGAGAGATGTGGACGGAAAAATTAAATACAAAGATGAAAACGGCACGTTAGTAGAACTTGATGAAAAGACCCCTGTTTCCATGAATGTTTGGGGATTTACGCCCGATTTCTTCACCCACACGCAAAAAATGTTCGAAAAATTTTTGGAAAGCAACGCCGACAGCCTCACGTCCGAATTTTACATCCCTACGGTTGTGAATAACTTGATTACGAGCGGCAAAGTCACCTGCCAAGTGTTAGAAACGTCAGCCAGTTGGTTCGGTGTCACGTACCCGCAGGACACTGCCGTTGTGCAGGAAAAGCTACATTCGCTCGTCGAGCAGGGCATCTATCCACATCAACTGTTTTAGCCCGCGAATTTGGGCGCTATACAGAGTTCCAACCTTACAAATTTGGGCGTTCCCCCGCCCCTCGCAGAGCTCGGGGCGGGGTCGGGCTGTCCGCTATAATCTTTTGCACTCGGACAAAAAACAAAAACCCCTCATAAAATCCCACCAAACCGCCACACACAAACGTTATGCAAAAGGATTTCCGCTTCCATCCCTAACGCATCCCCCGCACAGCCCCGCCCCACCGCGAACTCCGCTGCCCGGCACCGTTAGCTTGTAATTCGTAATTTAGTCCCTTGCTTTTGTAGCCAAAAACAACTACATTTGCATAAATCCTAATCGCAGATGAGCCAAGAAGAAAAACAGACAGATAGATATTTAAGGCACAACTTAAAGACTATACATTCGGCGAATTAGTAACATTGCTTAAAAATTTAGGGTTTGAAATGAACAACAAAGGGAAGACATCAGGCTCACGTGTAAAGTTTAAACACGACAACTCAAACCTCGCTATAATTATACATAAACCACATACTCAAGGCGCACCAATAAGAGAGGAAGCATTAAGAAATATATACAATTATCTCATAAACGAAAATTTAATTTCATAATTCAATAACCTGTGAAAAACAATCGAATTGAAAAATCATTGACACCTTTAAATAAAAAATTAAAAATGTCAATGAATCGTAAGCACACAAAAAATCTTAAATATAAAGGATACTGTGGAAGTGTTGAATACAATAGAGAAAAAAAATATTTCCATGGAAAAGTACTTGGAATGACCAAAGATTTAATTCTTTATGAAGGCGACACGATGGACGAATTGAAAACCGATTTTCAGGGTGCTATTGAAAACTACTTTGACACTTGCCAAGAAATGGGCATAAAGCCCCGCAAGCCATACGGTATATTAAGCATCCGTATTCCATCCGACCTGCATTGCAAAGTATCGCGATATGCCGAAAATAACGATGTAAGTATAAATGCTGCTATCCGCAACGCCATAGAAAAGCAATATGGAAACTATGCGTATTAGACAAGCATTATGATTGAGCAATATGCCGCAAAGCAAAAACAAAACAGTTCTCTTTGACATCGAAAAAGCGTTGAAGCCGTACATTATTGCGGACGCGCTGCCTGTCGTTGTTAAGTGGATAGAGGCTCACCCTGTCCATTTGGCTTTTTCGGAGCGACACGGTCATGCATTAGGATACTATATGCACCCCCGCGCTCACCCGAAAAAACACGCAGACACACGCCCCTACATCTCACTCCAAATCCACCTCAACCCCTATCTGTTATTTTTTGTTTTCGTCCACGAATGGGCACATTTGCTGGTACACGAAAGATTTCCACAGGCAAAGCCCCACGCCAAAGAATGGAAAGCCATTTTCACCAACCTTATGCAACCCTTTCTAAAGCCAGAAATATTTCCTCCCGACCTGCTCTCCGCCATAGTCCATTATTTCCGAAAGCCCACCGCTGCAATATACCCCAATCTCCTCAACACATTCCACCGCTACGGCAAAACCCGCAGCGACTACATCACAGTCTATATCGCCCACCAAAAGCAAGGCATCATCCTCCCCTCTCCCCGCACAAAGTAGCCCCATTTTTACTCAAAAACACCCCTCTCTTAGCAACAAAAGTTCCAATATTTTGTAAAATATTGCCAAAAAGTGTGTATCTTAGTGGCTTACAATTAAACATAATGAAGCCAAATCATTTGAGCATCTCGCTATTAGGACTGTTTCTAAGTTCCGTTCAGGCTGCCCCTGTTTTAGAAATCGTGAAGTTAGAAACAGGAACATCCTACATCACATCACTGCGACAGGCAGAGGAAATTCGCCCTGCGGCAGTAATCACAAACATCGGCACAAGTGCCGCAGTCAATGACACCGTAACGTTCCAGATACCCACCACAACGTGGTCATGCAAAGTGCCGATACCAAATATCAACGTTGGCGACACACTCATTCTCAAAGTCCCACAGGGAAGCGGATACACCGCAACCACAGCAAAGACATATCAGGTAAAAGCCACCGTGGCCGCAGCCACTGCCACAGTCACAAGCAGTTTCCAAACGACACAAAACAGACTGTCGCAATACAGAGGTCCGGTCACAGGGACATTAGGTATCGGCACTCCTGTAGGTCAATACGGAAACATATACAGGCTCAATCAATCGGATGTAATCTCAAAAGCGACCATTGACTTTGCACTCTGGGCGCAGGGGCAATTTCCCATACTTGACTTCACCATCTCCGTATTTTCAATAGACGAACTAACAAAAGAACTCACAAAAGTATATACTACTCCGACACTTACGCGCCCAAGGGCAGGGAGTGCTACGGTTGATTTCGCTTTCAGTACCCCACTCCTGTCGGCAGGTCTATATCTGATTACGGCGGATCAATTAAATTCCGAGCCACTCTTTATCACAGGAGATGCAAGTGATGAGGGTCTTTACAGCGTTTCGGGAAACAATCTCGTTGATGAGGGAAAGGGCGCACTATGTATCTCTTTCTACACAAGTCAGGTAGAGTCGCTAACCCCCGCCCGCGATGCGAAAGTAGTACCTGTCAGCACACCTGTCAGCCTGACGTTTTTCACCGCTCCCACCCTGTCGCACAGCAACTACTTCCAAATATCCCCAAACCCGGGCGGCATTTCCGCTTCCGTAAGCGACAAAACAATTAATGTTGCTCACAATACGTTCAATTACAACACACGCTACCGCGTAAGAATGTTAGCAGACGCTATCAGCAATCAATGGGATACGGTAACATGGTATTTCACTACACAGATGGACCCTTCAAGCTGCAACGCACCCACCGACCTGTCAGTACAGGACATTCAAACCAATCAGGCAAATATTACATGGATTGACAACAACCCCGCCATTACACAATGGGATATTATCTATGGTGTCAAAGGCTTCAACATAAGCACAGAGGGCACATTTATACAAAATCTCAACAGTCAAAGTTATATTTTGCAAGGTTTGGACGAGGGGAAACAATATGATTTCTACGTTCGCTCCCACTGTCCCACAGCGAGTAACAGCGCATGGAGCGCAAAATACACTTTCCGCACAGCACGAACCTCTGTCGATTTGCAAGTCTTCGACCACACCACCGCAACAGTCGGAAATCACACTTACGAGGCAAAACTTATCTCTTTCAGTTCCAACCGTCCCGACATTATCACAAATACATCTTATATTAAAGACGGAACATTTAGAAACGGTGAATATATCAACGGAACTCTCTACGCCCTGACACGCGCGGGCATTGACAGCGACAGTATTCTACTTTACGATAAAAACGGAAAAAAACTCAAAAGCATTAGGTTAGAGCGAGTTTTTAACGATGTGGCGTACGATTACAGCACAGGTACGCTCTACGGTGTATCGGGAACGTCATCCACAGGCGGAGTCGGCACACTCTGCACTGTCAATATAGAAACAGGTACGGTGCAGGAACTCGGGCAAATATCCCCCCCGATGAGCGGCTTAGCCTGCGATATTAGCGGACAACTGTACGGTATCTCAAACGCCGAAGGCACTCTGGGCAACCTGTTCGCCATTAACAAAAGCACAAGGGCTACCACTTTTCTTTTTAATACAAACTACACGCCCAACGGTCTGCAATCCCTTATGTTCGACCACAACACAGAACGCCTGTTCTGGCTTCTAAACACCACAACAACTATCCCGACAGGCACTCGCCTGCTCGAAATCGACCTGTCTGACTATGGCGTGATAGACTATGGTTTTGTGGGAGTGGGAACTGTCGGTCGTTACAATACTTTATATTCGTATTACGACATTGCAACAGACGTTATTCCCGCACGTTATGCCACAAAAGTAGCCGAAAACACACCTGTTTCAGTCACTTTCAACATACCTGTAACCACAGAAAATCTTAGCGGTATCACAATCTATCCAGCCATATCTTCTTTTACTCCGTCCCTCAACGGCAACACAATAACGATTGCCCATAGCGATTTTGCTTTCAACACAACTTACACCGTTTCCATCCCGACATCATCAGGTCTTTATTCGTGGAGTTTCACAACAAAACTTGACCCTGACGGCTGTCACCAGGTGGATAGCATAAGTGTCTTTGAAGTCGGATATAACGAGGCTAAACTTAGCTGGACAGACTACGGAAAAGCGTCAGGCTGGCAGATTAAAGTCGGTGAAGGAGATTTTGACCCCAATTTTGGAGGCACTATCTTTCAGGCATTTACCAATAAAGGAGCACACGTAACAAACCTGCCAGACGGAGAAGAACTGACTGCCTATATCAGAACTGTTTGCGACAGCACTTCAGGATTTGAAACTTACGGTGCGTGGAGCAATCCTGCCAGATTTACGACTATGCTTGATTGTCGCGCCACCATTACCGAATTTCCTTATTTTGAGGGTTTTGAAACGCAGAAAGGCACTCGCTGCTGGATTAGCACCAACTCTGCATATTGGCTTAGAAATACTACAACAGGTGTTGCAAATGCTCATACAGGCAACTTTATATACAGGAGTGAAGCACAAGACGGTGAGGCTGCGTTTATTACACCAAGGTTGGACATTACAGGCTTAAACAATAATCCTGTGGTTGATTTTTGGTATATGACTCCGATAGACAATTCGGGAGTCTTTGATATACTGAATATTTATTATAGAAATTCCGAAAATGGAGAATGGATTTGGCTTTGGGGAACAGACAATTTTGTCAATGAATGGACAAGAAAAACCGTTTTCCTGCCCAACGGAAGCGACCATTATTATATCGCCTTTGAAAGTGTCAATTTTAACGGTTATGGCGTAAGCATAGACGATGTTTCAATTCACGAATTTAATGTGGCAGACGTTGCCGTAAGCAAAATTCAATATCCCGTATCGGGACACGACCATACTTCGACAGAGTCAGTAACAATAGATATTACCAATAACGGCAGTGCCGCTGTCAGCAACTATACAGTCGGTTATATGATAGACGGCGTACTTAAAGACTGTCAAGCACTCACACAAAATATTCCATCACTCGGCACTTACACATACAACTTCCCGACAAAAGCCGATTTGACAGCAGAAAAAATCTATACAATAAAGGCTTTTGTAAATATGGCGGGCGACTCTGTTTCAAGCAACGACACGTTGGTGGCACAAGTCAGGAACTTCACCTGCTCTCCCTCTCACCTGCCGTGGCTCACAGGATTTGAAGATGTAAACGAAAACGAATGTTGGCTCACAATTTCCAACAATTACGAAAACAGCAATATAGACAATTACGGCTTTGGAGTTTTATACGCTAACGGTCAGTATGTCTGGCGTTTTTCTTCTTATTACGAGGAAGCTGTCGATTATAATCAATACCTCATCACTCCCCAAATGCCTGTAACCTCTAACAATAAGAGTATCACATTCAGATATAATATTTATATGCCACAGGCTGTAGAAACTTTTAGAGTAGGCTATTCAACGACAGATGATGATATTTCTAATTTTATCTGGTCAGAACCTGTAACAATAACAGGAATTGCAGATTGGAGAACTTACAGCCAAAGATCTATTCCTGCCAATGCCAAATATTTAGCGATTAACTACTGCCCGCAAAGCAGCCAGTACTACCTGTATATAGACGATGTACGTGTTGGGGAAGCCGCTGCGACAGATGCGGAAATAACTTCCATCGCCAATCCCGCGAGTGGTCCCAATCTAACAAACGCAGAAACAGTACAGGCTGTTGTGACTAACTACGGCACAGCGAACATCACAACATTATCTCTCACCCTATACTTTGATGGGGACTCAATCACCACCGAAACATTCACTCAAAATATAGCACCACTAACGAGTTACACCTGCACTTTTGCGCATAAATTAGACCTCTCTGCCGAAAGAACTTACCAGATTAAGGTTAAAGTAAGCCTTAACGGTGATGTAATCACAAGCAATGACACTCTCGCAAAAGAAGTTATACATTATAACTGCACATATAATTTCCCTTGGACAGAAAATTTTGAATGGGAAAAAATGTCTGAATGTTGGAGTGTTACAACGGCAGACGATGCGTTTTATAATTGGACATTATCAACATATCTCGCCCATTCAGGATCCAAGTCCATACTTCATCAATATTCGACAGGCACGATTGACCACAGACTTGTCAGTCCTGCTATCGTTATGCCAAACGAAACCGCTTATAAATTAGTTTTTTGGAGTTACAACCAATTTGCAGAAAGTTATGAAAAGGCTGGCAGTGAAAATAGCGTGTGGGTGCACGTTGTGGGCACACCCGACCAAGATTGGGTTAAAGTATGGAACGCCGAAACAGTGTCGGAAGCATGGGTCAAGGATGGTATCTCTCTCGCTGCCTACAAGGGGCAGACAATACAAGTGGCGTTTAAGTACGCGGGAAATTTCGCGCACAGCTGGTATTTAGACGATATAAGTTTAGAAACTATGCCCGCCTTTGATGCTACTCTGGCTGCTATCAGCAAGCCTGCCTCAACGGAATTTAATATGTCATCCGCAGAGCAAGTCAGCATAGTGATTAGAAATAACGGCGAGCAGACCCTCAAAAATTTCAACGCTACTTTGCGGTTGGACGGCGTTTTTATCGCTACCGAAACAATCACGGACTCTATCGTTTCAGGCGCAACCCTTACATATACTTTTAATGCAAAATTAGACTTGTCGCTTCCCGGCAAAACCTACACTGTCGGCGTTTCCGTAAGCGTACTTAGCGATGCATATCCGAGCGACAACGCTTTGAGCAAGAACATTCAGGTATTGGATTGCGGGATTTCGGCAGACCATCTACCGCTCAACTTCGGGTTTGAAATGTCATCGTGGCCCATAAGCTGCTGGACGCTTATAGATAATGACGGTGACGGCTATAATTGGGACGTAGGAACAAACTCTGTAAATGCTCATTCGGGCAGGCAGTTTGGCTATTCGGAATCTTATATGATTATAGCGGAAGACTTACAATTTCCGCTAACTCCCGACAATTGGCTTATCACTCCTCCCATTGAAATACCTGCGGCTCGCGGTGCGGAGCTAACCTACTACGCTGGTGCTGCCGACCCTAACTTTTATCGGGAACACTATGAAATAATGATTTCTACAACAGGTCGCGATATAAGTGATTTTGAACCTGTTTATGACGAAACACTAATGACAAATCTTTGGCAACGGCGCACCGTTCCTTTAACCGATTACAAAGGTCAGACAATTTATATTGCATTCGTTCACAACAAATGTACCGCACAATTCGGTCTATTGCTTGATGATATTTCTGTTTCAGAATTATTTAACAGGGAAATATCATTGAACGAGTTTGTTGATTTTACCCCTGTAATGTACGGCAACACACAGCCTGTTCAGGTAGTTTTAGCAAATAACGGTGAGGAAATATTAACTGCGACAACGATTAACTGGAAAATTGACGGAACGCTTCAACCTGCAATGCAGTGGTCAGGCTCTTTGGCAAAAGGCGAAACCACCACTGTTACTCTAAATGCCGCGTATGAGTTTGCAGACGGTGCACATACCCTCTGGGCTGCGGCACATATTGACAGTGACGAAAAGCCCGAAAACGACACTGTCACTTACGCTTTTGAAATATACAAATACAAGACTATTCCTTATACAACCGAGTTTAACGGCTCATTGGACGAGTGGAAGAGCGTAACGCTTTCTGGGGAAATTAATTTTACATGGGCAAACCAACCTTATCCCCTTATCCCGCTTAACTCCCCTACAAGGTCGAATGGGTACGCTATTTACGATTTGGTTCGTAATGGTTTGGGTGGTCCTTTTGATGCTTTGACAGCACTTGTTTCCCCCGAATTTGACTTTTCAAACGTCTTAAATTCACAGTCGCTCGGTATGGATTTCTTCCATTGGGTGCGCAATGGTCCGGGACAGACTACAATCAGAGTACAAGCCTCTACCGACCGTTTTGAAAGCGACATACGCGATATATGGACATGGAGTTCTACCACTGTGGACGAGATACTTGAAGGGAAACAGCAGATTATTCTTAACTCTTTGCGCGGATTGACGGGTGTCGCATTACGTTTCCTTTATAACGGCGACGAGGCTTTCGGTTGGGGTATTGACGACATTCATATTGATATAGTCAGCACACAAAACGAATTGTCGATACTTTTTGCAGAGCCTGTGCATACTTTGAACAGACAGGGCGACAACGTGCAGTTTACGGCAACTGTTGTTAATAACGGCACTGCCACGCAGAGAAATGTGCCTGTAACGTTCCGCGTAAACGGACAGGATATAGTGAGCACAATTCCAAATATCGCTTATGGCGAGTCGAAACAAATGACTGCCACTTGGAATAACGCGGCAGCGGGCGAATTTTACGTTACTGTTTCTGTGCCTGATGACGAAGATAATACGAATAACAATCTAACATTTGTCAAATATGTTGCTAACCCATATCAATTAGCGGCAGGCTTTGAGGAAAGCGAGATTTTGGACGATTGGGCTATGTCGGGCGATATTGCGCTTACTTCCTCGCTCTCTGACGATTTCACAGCGATTGCGCCGTTTGTTTATGATGGTGGAGTGTCGATGGTTGCAGGTGCAATATCTCGTGAGGCTTTTGATGATGTTCTGTTAGTAACGCCGCTGCTGAATATTTCTGATGGTGATTATATTGTATTTTACTCCAAATATCTTAATATACCAGCGTATGGAACACCTGACATACAGGTAATTTATTCGGCAGATTTATCAAGTTGGCGTGTGGCAGGCGACCTTAACTACCTTACCGATGATTGGAAAGCATATAAGGTGATGTTGCCGGAAGCAGGCTCTTTTTACGTTGCGCTGGCTTGTTCTTCGCCGTTAAGCAATACAGGCAGTATCACTTATATCGCTATTGACCACATTATTGCTCCTCCGGTAGAAAACTTTTATAACGTAACATTTACGGTTACAAGTTATGGGGTATCTGTTGAGAATGCTGTTATTACTTTGAACGGTAACACAAATTCTGTGGGTGAATATACGTTTGGCAGTTTAGCACCGGGTGTATATGAATACAGTGTCAGCAAAGTCGGTGCTGTAACTGCTGTGGGAACAGTAGCAGTCATTAATCAGGATGTTTACAAAGACGTTCAGTTATTCGGTGTCGGAAACGAAAATATCACTATGTTTGACGGAACTGTAAGTATCGCGCCCAACCCTGTTAGGGATAAGCCTGTAGAGATTACGGTAGCGGGAAATACCGGTAGTGTTGATGTGGAAGTATGCGATATGCTGGGCAAAATCCATATATCAAAAACATTCACCGGCAGCACGTTCACGCTCGACCTCACCGTTGCACCCTCTGGTATGCTGCTCGTAAAAGTCAGCACCGGGAGTGGCAACAACGTCGTACGTATTGTTAAGTTATAGGGCAATTATAAAGTGCCGCTGACGTATGCCCACCAGAGGAAAAATTACGAATTACGAATTACGAATTACGGCTGACGCACTTGTTATCAGTGCATATTTTTTGTGCTTGAAAACCGCTGTTGGTTTTAATCCCTAACTTTTCCCTTTAATACGAAATCTGCAAAAAGGATGGCACTTATCCATTTAATCTGATTCTTACTTCTTCTTTTATCTTCACATTGCTATGGATAAAATTGAAATTATCAAGCAATTGAGTAACTTCATTATATATATTCCCTTTCTTCTTCGTATCTTTAATAGTGATTATCAAACAAAAATCTTGAGTAGGTGTCCTATCCTCCAATTCGCATTTTTCCTCAATAAAGTGACGATATAATCCTTCAACTTTCAAATACCAATTCTTTGGAGCTTTCAAAAATTTCTCTTTGTTTCCCTCTGTAAATTCATCAAAATTTACACTCCACTTTTTCACAGGCTGAAATTTATCTCCATATTTGACCAACATTCTTTCTGTTGCAAATGCCATTTCCGTATCTTTTTTGGCTCTTGCACTATAATTGGTCATTGCGAGTATGTTCTGTCGTCCTTCTGCTCCAATAGGATTCTTTATTAAAGGATTAGATATATCCCTTGGGACTTTCTCATCATAAGAGCCTACCATAACATCAATATTCGACTGACAATATTCTGCACCTTGCGAAACTTCCAGAATAGGAGATGCAACCAAAGTAACGGTCATTTCTCCATAAAAATAGCCTTCGTCATCAATCATGCTTTGAGGAAATGGAAAATCTAATATATCAATGAAATGTCCTTTTTCCAACGTATCCAGAAGTATCAATGTAATTTCGTTAGGTTCATTAAAAAGAATATCTTTTATGTTAGAGGGAAGTCCAAAACCTGCTTGTTTTATTTTTTCAGCAATTGATATTTTCATTTCTTTAGGATACTTTGCAGAATGTACAACTAATGCCTTTAATAAAATTGGACTAAATGATTCATTCAGCATGGCATCAAGTCCTGAAATTATTGCAGTAATGCGTGGTGTAGAAAAACTTGTCCCGATATTTCCTGCTATTTTCCCATTCGGGGAAAATGACTTTACAGGGTTAATTACAACATTATTTGAAGCATCAAGTCCGGCATTACCCCCAAAATGAACAACATCAGGTTTTATCAAATGGGAAGGACCTCTACCAATTCTTGAAAATGGAGATGGAGTATTCTTATCTGCAATATCTGTATTATTTTTATCGTGCGCTAAAGAACCGACAACAATCCCTCTAACAGTATCAGCGGATTTAGCAATTCGACTTACAGGAGCATTTAATTTGAAATTGGCACAATTTCCCGCAGATTTACAAATAAGAACATTATTCTGTTCCTGTATTTCATCTAAAGCCTTTGCAAAATCCGAAAACTCATACAGGTCAGCTTCTCGGCTTGTCCCTAAAGATAAATTCCAAATCTTAACATCATTATTACTACTAATCGCGTCCCATATTTGCTGAATAAGTTCGTCTTCCGTAATTTGCTGTTTTTTTGTATTTGGCATTACTATTGCTTCCAGTAACTTACATCCCTCAAACCCTGTGTATTCCTTGCCTTCCAATTCATCTCCGTAAAGCAACACACCTGCAACAAATGTCCCGTGGCTTTTGTCTATATCATCGTCAGGATAATATGTAATTTTTTCGTTATGCATCCACGGTTGCAAATGGGATATACTTGCTATTCCTGTATCTAAAACTCCAACAACAGGATAATTAACTCCTGCTCTGGGATGTTTAACAGGAATATTCGATTCTCCGGTTAGTTCATCCAGCGTAACATCGTAGGTTGGCATCTCTGTAATTAATTGTATTCCATCGAAGTTTTCTAATTCATCAAATGCGTCTGACGTAATTCCATTAATTCTATATATGTTCAATTCACCGGAATATAGAACACTCTTGAAATCTAACTGAAGTTTCTTACAACAATTTTCAAACTCTTTAATAAGTACCCTATTTAAAGAATTATCACCATAATTGAATAGTTTTACTTTTAGAACAATATCTTTGTACGGTTTAACATTTACTTGCGGTTTAAATTCCTCAATGTTTGTTATGGCGCAGATACCATAAATCGTTGATCTATTCGGATATTTACTGTCGGCATTAGAAACCCTTTCAACCATTCTTTGCAAATCATCTTGATTGTCAATCTTTATTAGAACTTCGTCTTCGCCACTAACTCCGATAGTGTTTAGTTTGCCTACATTGAATAAGCTAGCAATCTCTTTACGGTATGTTTTGGCTATAGCATCCGAATTTACCTTAAGCTTGACTACAGAAGGAATGTAGTTATTTCGTTTCACTTTTTCTTCGAGGGAGCGAGAAATATCTCTTAACACATTACGAATATCGACGGACTTTTCCTTCACAGTTTTCTCATCTAACCATTTTGGAGGTTTACCGCTTCCACCACCTTCTGTATCCTGTTCATCTCTTTTTCTTTTTTCAAAGAATTTTATTGGAAGATTTTTTTCTGTCATAATTATGATTGTTTATTTAAATAATTTCTTATTTGCCTTAATGAAACATTCATTCTTTCAGCAATCACACTTTGAGCTACACCATTCTCATTAAGGTACTCCACCAATTTTTCAATAGTCAAGTTGATACTGTGATTATTAAACTCAAATAACTCAATTAGCACATCTTCATATTGTAGTGTATTCCTGTCATTAATAATAGTTCGAGCTTTTGCATTATTTATAATCGTTTTTATGTCTGATGGTGATTTTTCTACAAATAATTTGGCTAATTTATCAAGCTTCTTGTCATCTGTATTAAAGTCTGTATCAAAGTCATTAGTGAAAGTTTTTATCAACTTAACGATCTCATCTTCTCGGGGTAACCCTATTCCAATAACAGTATTGAATCTTCTCCAAATAGCTTTATCTAACAATTCGGGATGATTTGTAGCCGCAATAAGAATGTTTTGTTTTGCAAAAGAATCAATGTTTTGCAATAGGCTATTAATTACTCTTTTTAACTCTCCTAATTCATATTGGTCATCTCTTGCTTTTGCAATAGCATCAAACTCATCCAAAAAGAGGATACAAGGCTTATTATCTGCAAAATCAAATATTTTTCTTATATTCTTAGCGGTATTTCCCAGTAAAGACGATACTATTGCATCAAATCGAGCAATAACTAGAGGCAAGCCTGTTTGTTCGGATATATATTTTGCAATTGTCGTCTTGCCACAACCAGGATTACCATAAAGCAATAAGGAATTAGGCATCTCCACACCTTTTTGTGCCAATTGACTTTGATGTTTGACCACATTTATGAAATCAGCTATCTTATTATCAATTAATTTAGGAAGCACAATAGGTATATCATCGTTTGCATAAGGAATGTTTACATCAACAATACTTAATCGACTTTCTTGATCTACCGGCGTTGTCAGTAACTCATCCATCGTTACAGTTGTAGCTTTTTTACTGTCTATTACTTTCAAAATCATTTTAGACATTCGATCGTTACCATCTTTGTCCAACTTATCTGCGAGCAGTTTGGCATAGTTATATACCTTTTTGGTATCTTTTAATAGCCCACTTTCGACTATTCTTAATATTTCAGTGTACATATAAGTCGTTTTAAATTTCTTTTCGGCAAAGGTACGGCTATTTTGAATATAAAACAAGAAAAACGTAATATTTTTATCAGCAACCGTAATTTATTAGCCGAGAAACGTTATACAAGTATTAAATATCGTAATATTACATAATATTACATAACATAAATGGTGAGTATTACCTGTATGAAGTCACTGTAATTAATTAGTAATTGATTTAGTGAAGTGTTAAATATTGTTAAAATTTTTATACCTTTGCAGGTTAAACATTATGTTAATGCAATCTTACAACCCATCTTCCTGGTTTCTGACACTGAGCGTAAACCCGCTAATAGCGGGCGTTTGCGAGTATCTATCTTCTGAAACCCTTATGGTTGTAGAGAGAGAGAGAGAGAGAGAGAGAGAGAGAGAGAGAATCTAAACGGAGAGAATCTAAACACAGTCCCCCATTTTTTCGTTTCACAACTGTTTCACAGTTGTAGCACCAAATCGTGTGCCTTTTCACTTTGCACAAACTTTATACAATAAAATAAACAATTATTACAAACAAAAACAAAACAATTATGAAAAAATTATTATTACTACTCGTGCTCTCGCTCGCGTATTTCGCCGGAGGAGCACAATGCAACGATCCTGTTGACGTTTCCGTAGCACCCTACACGCAGGGGTTTGAAACAGTCGGAGTATCCGCCGGCTACCAGCCAACTATCGACAGTATGGCTAAAATCTGTTGGACCGTAATGGCGGAATGTCCTCAAAGTCCGAACGTGACAGGAACAGAGAATATCCAATGGGGCATTAAGGCAGCGCTTGTAGGTTGGGCGTATCCTGCCCCAAGCAACGCTTGGCGATTTTCTGCATTCAGCCACGTAAATAGCGGAACAGGTTATAGTGTCTGTGACGATAAAGATATCGAAACAAACTACCTGATTAGTCCCAAATTAGAAACCACGTCAAATGCTAAATACATTTCCTTCTATTGGAGGGCAAGTAGCACAACAAAAGAAAAAATTCAGGTAGGTTATTCTACAAATTCCACAATTGACACAACAACCTTTACGTGGGGACCCCTTATGAATGCCACAGGAAGCAGTATGGCTCGTTATGAAAACAAAACAATTCCAGGTAATGCGACATACATAGCCATTAGATTTGTGGCGGCGGGGTACAGCGATTTCGTAAATATTGACAACATTGAAATCGGGATGTTGCAGGCAAATGCAGCAACCCTCACAGGCTTTGTACATCCCGCTGACTCCGTTATGGGTAATCTGACAGATAGCGAATCTATTACTGTGGAAATTAAAAACTATGGCTCTGACGCTATCACAGACCAGAATGTTAAATTTACATATCAAATAGTAGAGGACGGAGTAACTTTCCAGGAAACTCCACAGACGTTCAGTCTTGCAGGCGGAGTCACAGGCACTTACACATTTAGTATGCCCGCCGATTTAGGTGCTTACAAAACCTACACTATCCGCGCATGGATTGACCTGACAGGGGATGCAAACCATGATGACGACACTATTGAAATGACCGTCCGCAATATGGATTGCCAAATTCTTAGTAATCTCCCCTATAGCCAAGGATTTGAAAATATAGATGCCACACTTTGCTGGACAGGCATTTCCAACAATACACAAAATACACCCGCCATTTCTACAGATCAAGGAAACAGCGGTACAAAGTCCTGGCAATTTACATCAGCTACCACAGCAACAGGTGCGATAGCCAACATATACACGCAATATTTGATAAGCCCTGTTCTGGCAAATGATGGCTCTGCACACAATCTTACTTTCTATCAACGTCAGAGTGCAAACGTAGCACCTGTACTTTGCGCAGGATACTCAACTACAGGTAACAATGTAGAGGATTTCACCTGGGGCGGGCCATTGAGAACAACAGTCGGCAACGCGTGGCAAAAATCCCCCAATATCCGTATTCCCGAAAACGCGAAATATATTGCTTTCCGCTTCGCGCCCGAAAATAACGGCTTAACAATGTTTATAGACGATATAGAAATTACAGCCATTCCTGCTACAGATCTTGCTCTAACTTCCTTTGTAAACTTGCCTGCCAACGCCGCAAATTTAACTGCTACCGAAGCTGTAGAAGTCACAATAACAAACAATGGTACTACCACATATAACGACGAACCCATTTCATTACACTTAAACGTGGACGGGCTTGTTTATTATGCGACAGAAAGCGCAGTAACATTAGCTCCTGGCGAGTCATCCACCGTGCATTTTGCAAATGTTGGTCTCGGTCTTTTCACAAGTTACCCATTAATAGCATCTTTTGATGCACTTGCGGTTGGTGCTGATGCCAACGACACTCTCAAAATGACCGTAACAAACAGGACTTGCGGGATTACAGCACCATACAGCCAAAACTTCCAAAGCGCAGACATGATGAACTGCTGGAAAACATATTCGGCAAATTATCAAAACGCCTACGGTTCAGGTTTAACCAACCCAATGGGCTTCGTGACAGACGCTACTGCTCCTTTCAAAACAGGCAATCAGGCTTTCCGTTTCAGCAGTAACAACAAAATATATCCTACCGTTACAGGGACTTATGAAGATTTAAAGCAAGTGCTTATTACCCCAAAAATAGCAGTCGGTAGCGATCCAAAAGTGCTTAAATTCTGGTACAAAACAAATTCTGACGATCGTTATGGTGAATTTAGAATAGGCTATGCTACAACTAACCCTGTCAGCTATAATGACGGGGAAATTTACAATCCAGCTGCACTTACCTGGTCTTCCCCTGTGGATTCGGTTAAAACATCAACCTGGCAGGAATACGTCACAACAATACCTGCTATAACCGAATACGTTGCCATTGAATGGAAACCTGTAAGCGGAAATTTACCAACGATAGGCGCAGGTTCAAACGCTCGTTTCTTCGTAATAGACAGCCTTACCATAGCAGAAATGCCGAGCGTGGGTGCGTCCGTTACAGCTATTACACAACCAGCTGCTGTCAGCACAGACCTCACAAATAGCGAAGTAGTAAAAGCTACAATATACAATGCAGGTTCTACGACAATTGCCAATTATAAAATTACATTGGAAATAGACAACACAATTAAAGTGACAGAGTTTAAAAATAATGTTAATATTACTTCACTCACAAGCTACGAACATACGTTTGCAGCAGTCGATGGTTTGGAAGGCGCAGGCAATCACACTATCAGAGTTTGGATTGATGTTGCCGAAGATGTTGATAAGAACGATGACACAGTTTCGCAAGTTATCAACAATATACATTGCGCAATTACATCTTATCCTGTCGAAATTAATTTTGAAAGCGAAATCGCCCCTTGTTGGACAAGTTTAAGTAAAAAAGGAAATAGTTGGTTTGGTCGCTACAATATGGGAAATGAGGCTTATAGTGGCAGTTATGTATGGCGTTTTTACTTTAATTCCGGCGGTGATGACCAGTTCCTGTTTACTCCAGAACTCTCCACCGACAAAGTAAAGCGCGTAGAGTTTTATTATAAAAAAGAGAGTAACAGTCATAACGAACCGTTCCGCGTTGGTTATTCTACCACTACTCGCGATACAGCCGCCTTTACATGGCTTGAATTAGTAAATGACGCTACGCTTTCGTGGAAGAAATACACAAGTAATCCCATTCCGGCAGAAGCAAAATATATCGCCATAAAGTTTCAACAACCTGAAAATAATTATTTTCTATATATTGATGACCTCACCATTACAGGTACTGATCCTGTTGATAACGAAGCAGCAATTACGGCTGTAGTATATCCGCAAGCGAATAATAAAGACTTAACGGATAATGAAAAAGTAACAATTACGCTTGCCAATAATGGTACTGCAATGATGTCAAACTTCCCTGTATATCTGTCCGTAAATGGTGGTGAACCAATAGAAGAAATGGTGCAGACATCAATTACTCCCTACACAACGGCTGATTACGAATTTAGCACAGGTATAGATTTATCTGTAGCTGCAACCTACGAAATTAAAGTATGGGTTGCTCTGTCAGGCGATGCCGACCAGGACAACGATACATTAACAGTATCTGTAGAAAACGTCATTTGCGAAATCACCGGCTATCCTTACCTGTTGCCTTTTGAAAATACCGACTTTTTAGAGTGTTGGACAGCAGTTGCTGCCGATCCGTCAAGCGATAACGCCGATATAAACGATAATTCTGGCTGGGGAGTACGTGCTGACGAAAAACATAGCGGAACAAAATCTTGGAGGTTCAGTTCATGCAACGTCGATGCAACCAATTACGATCAATATTTGGTTAGTCCTAAATTATCTGCTACTTCAGGAAATAAAAGTTTAAGTTTCTATTATAAGCGTTACAGTACTTATGAACGTTTTATGGTAGGCTATTCTACCACAACACCCGATATAGCAGCTTTCACTTGGTCTGACACTATTGGTACTGCATATCCTGTGGATTGGACAGAGTTTAGTACGCTTACTATTCCTAATAATGCTCTCTATGTAGCTATCAGGTATAATCCAGATGCAAGCAGATTTTATATATGGATTGACGACCTTGCTATTGGCGAAGTACTCGCTACCGATGTTGCTCTTACAGCTATTAACGAGCCTGTTTCGGGCAGTAATCTTACGTCATCAGAAAATGTAAAAATCGCGTTTAAAAACGCAGGTTCAAGTGCGATTACCGCTATGGATGCTCATTATCAAGTTGATGACCAAGGGGTAGTTACAGAGTCAATACAATACGTAAACTATACATCAGGACAAAGTGGCACTCACGACTTTGTTGTGCCAGCAGACCTTTCCGAAACAGGCACTCACACGATTAAAGTATGGCTTACCCTCCCGGGCGACCTTGATGCAAATAACGACACCTTGAGCGTGACAATCGAAAATATTGATTGTACAAATACTTCACTACCTTATACGTTCGGTTTTGAGGAAAACGAAATTGCAAAACTTGCCTGTTGGACTACGGCAGCTGTTAATGCAAGCTACGAGGGCACCATTAGCACAGAGGCAGTTTATGCACATTCGGGAACGAACTCCTGGAGCTTTGCCGGAACATCCTACGCTCCATATTATCAATATCTGATTACACCGGTATTGCCTGTAACTAACGAAAAACAATTCAGTTTTTATTATATGCCACGCAATGTAGATTATCCTGAACGCTTCCGCGTAGGATATTCTACTACCGATAACGACACTGCAAGTTTTGTATGGGGCAATATTATCACTTGGCGCACAGGAAAATTGGGAGATACATCTTGCAATGTTACTATTCCGCAAAATGCAAAATATGCAGCGATACAATTTGTAGGAGGATGGAATAACGGTGGTGATGATTATGGTTATTCTATCGGTCTTTATATCGACGACATCAGCATTACCGAATCAAAGAGAGACGCGAAAATCTTGAGTATTGCCAGCCCCAATACTTACGGAGCTGCTGATTTTACAGCCAACAATGACGTAGAAGTACAGTTGGAAGTAGAGAATACAGGTGATGTCCCATTAGACAGTGTTTACTGCTCTTATGTGTTTAACGGCGGTGCTCAAGTTTCCGAATGGGTGGATCGCAGTTTGTCGCCAATAAGAGTCGGCGGTAAGCCTACTTTAGCGATGTCGCAACGTATTGATATGAGCAGATTGGGACAACATACGCTTAAAGCATGGGTAAATGTAGCAATTGGTGGCAATATCGCCCCCACTGCCGACACAGTTGAAAAGACTTATAATGTGATTGCAGCCCCTTATACGGAGTTTTCCGTACCTGCTATCGTACGTCCAGATTCAGTGATTATGGAACTTACCGACACAGTAGCTGTCACATTCAAAAATACAGGCACAAAGGATATAGGTACAATATTTGGTGAAACAGTTACTATGTATTATTCCGTAAATGACGGCGAAGCAGTATCCGAGATATGCACTTTTGGTGGATTTGGCGGTCTTTATGCGACATTAACACCAAATTCAGAGGCTACTTATAAATTTGCTACTCCTGTCACTTTCGCTACCACAGGCACTTACACGATTAAAGCGTGGGCTGCCATTGTCCCGATGATTGGGTCTAACCCTCCTCAATATTCTATTGATACGGCTGTAAAAACCGTAAGGGTTGCCTCTAAACAGCCAAATGCCGAAATCGACTATATAAACGCTCCCACACCCGGTGAGGGACAATTTACTGCTGCAACCTCAGTTGCACTTATGGCTAAAAATACAGGAACGGTCAATTTGGACAGTTTCTGGTGTTATATGGTAGTCGATGGCGGTGAAGCAGTATCCGAATTAGTAGTTACTCCAACTCCTGTAGAGCCGACAAGATCTCGCTCTTTGTGGCTCAATAACACTGCAGATTTAAGTGCACTTGGTCCACACACTATCAAGGCTTGGATTAAAGCCGTATATGGTGGCGTTGTACTTGACTCCGTCAAGTCTGTTACTGGCAGCTACACGACAGTTCCCGCACCTTATACTGATTTGGCTGTTACAGCAATTGTAGAGCCTGCTGCAGATTCGGCAGAATTTACTAACGAAGAAACAATCTCGGCAGTAATCAGGAATGTTGGCACAAGAACTATCAGTGGTAGTATGTTTGGTTCACTTACTGTGGATTTATGGTATTCTATTGATGGAGGCGAGGCTATAAACGGTCAATACAACATCAACGGCACTACGGGTGGTTCGGACAATCCCCACTTATTAGCTGGCGAATCCGTCACATTTGTTTTTGAAACAAAAGCGGATTTAAGTGTTAAGGGCGGTCATAACATTAAGGTATGGGCATCGACAATTTCGCAAGATGTGGACTTGACAAACGACACTATTTCGAGAGTCGTTATAAACAATAAACTTGGTGTGGGCAACTCCACGCTGAGTTCCGCACCTAAAGTGTCTGTTTACCCCAACCCGACCACCGGACACTTCAACGTAACCGTTTCTAACGAAGCCACGATGGAAGTTATCACCGTTACAGGAGTAACAATTCGCAGGGAAGTTGTTTCGGGCACGAAAGAACTGTCCCTCTCCAACGCGGGTATTTACCTCCTGCGCTTCATCGACAAGCAAGGTCGCACAACGACCCAACGCTTGATTGTCAAGTAAAACATTCCCCTTTACATCAAAAAAAGGCGACTTCCCAAGAAGTCGCCTTTTTTTATTCGGAATTGTTATTCGCTCGGAAAATCATGCGGATTTGCTTTTCATTCGGCATAATCGTAACTTTGCAGGCTTTATCGGAATTTATGAAACGAGCATGACAAACATTGCACCCGAAGACAATTGTTGGAGCAGCGAGAGCAATGGAAGTTTGCTTGCATTGCCGAGTCGCGAACAACTAACAAGCCCGTATTTGCAGCTCTTAGGGGATGGAAGTTTGCTTGCATTGCCGAGTCGCGAACAACAATCATGTAAATAACTGTTTGTTGGCGAGTTCCATACGACATAATGAAAAACAATTTACAAACGTATGAAAAAATTTGACAGGTTTTTAATTAGACAATATCTCGGTCCTCTTGTTTTGACATTTTTTATCGCGATATTCGTTCTTCTTTTGCAATTTTTGTGGAAGTATATGGATGATCTTGTGGGCAAGGGGCTTGGGTTTGTCATAGTTGCGAAGTTTATTATGTATGCCTGTTGGACGTTTGTTCCAATGGCACTTCCGCTCGCGGTGTTGCTTTCTTCGCTTATGCTTTTCGGCAATCTTGGCGAAAGATATGAGCTTGTGGCGTTGAAATCGTCAGGTATCCCGCTTCGCAGGGCGATGTTGCCAATTGCAATTGTGAATGTTTTAGTATGCTGTTTGGCGTTTTATTTTTCAAACAATATGGTGCCTGAAGCCTATCTGAAATACAGAGTTTTATACTACGAAATTCGCACGAAAAAGCCGACCGTAAATATTATTCCGGGTGAATATTATACGCAGATAGAGGGCTACACAATAAGGATTAGTGGAAAGAAAGACGGCGGAAATACGCTCGAAAATGTTCAGATTTATGACCATACCGAGCGCAAAGGTAACACTCGTGTTACAATGGCACGTACAGGTAAAATGCACGTTACGGACGATGAAAAATATCTTATTTTTGATCTTTATGACGGTAATACTTATGGTGAAAATTTAGATGAGCGGTCACGTCAGAGAAGGGAAAATCCTCGCGACTATTCACCCGTAAATCCTTTTACTCGCGTGTCTTTCAAACAACAGCAAATAGTTCTTGATATTTCTTCTTTTCAGATGCAGCAGATAGACAAAAGTTTTTACGAAAAACATGAAAAGTCTATGCCTGCATCCGCGCTTTTAATGCAAATGGATACTGCAAAACAATATGAGAGCAAGAGAATACAGGAACTTGTCGCAAACTATAACGGTCGCAATTATTATTTGACTTCATATTTTTCAAACGACAGTCTGAACGAAGTGCTTTTTGTGGGGGACAGTTCTTCGCTTCCACCCATCAGCAAAAGCCTCTTATCGTCTTCCGAAGCTGCAGCACAGACAATGATTTCGGATGTGAGTTATTTTGGCACAAACGTGACGTATCTTAAATCGCGTTACGCTTCTTATGCTGTCGAATGGCATCGTAAATATGCTTTTTCCTTTGCGTGTATTGTCCTCTTTCTGCTCGGCGCACCACTCGGAGCGATTATTCGCAAAGGCGGACTTGGTATGCCGATGGTTGTAGCAATTCTGCTTTTTATTTTTTATTACATAATATCTGTAATAGGCGAAAAATCGGCACTTGAAGGGTCTATCTCAAGTTTTTGGGGAGTATGGATTTCACCCATAATATTCCTGCCGTTCGGAGTTTTTTTGACGTTACAAGCTACCGTTGATGCTGATTTCTTGCAAGAATTTGGCTCATAATTTTGTACCATAATGACGGAACAGGAAGCTAAAGTTAGGATAAGGCAATTGGTTGATGACCTGAACAGGCACAGCTATCTGTATTATGTCTTGGATAGTCCTGTGATTTCTGATTATGATTTTGATATTCTGTTAAAGGAGTTGGAAAGTTTGGAGGCACAGTATCCGCAGTTTGTGTTTCCTGACTCGCCTACCGCTCGCGTTGGTGGAGAACCTGTAAAAAATTTTATGACGGTGGTTCATAAAGTGCCGATGTTTTCGCTCGGCAATACTTATTCGAGAGAGGAAATTGCGGACTTTGACAGGCGTGTTCGTGAGTTTGTTGGGGGGGGGGGCGGGTTTGCTGACGGCGCAGGGTATGGGGGTGGTAGCGGTAGTGGGCTTGCTGACGGCGCAGGGTATGGGGACGGTAGTGGTAGCGGTTTTGCTGACGGTGCAGGGTATGGGGGTGGTAGTGGTAGTGGTCTTGCTGACGGCGCAGGATATGGGGACGGCAGTGGCAGTGGCAGCGGTAGCGGGTTTGCTGACGGCACAGGATATGGGGGTGGCAACATTCCGTTCAACTACGTTTGCGAATTGAAATATGACGGACTTTCAATCTCACTCGAATACAACAACGGACTTCTAACACGCGCCGTTACACGGGGAGATGGCACAAAAGGTGATGATGTAACATCAAACGTGCGCACAATAAAAAGTATTCCTTTAAAACTTCAAGGCAGTGGCTATCCGCAGCATTTCACCATAAGGGGTGAAGTTGTAATGCCTCATTCTTCCTTTAAAATGCTCAATGCTCAAAGAGAAGAAATAGGATTAGAAAAATTTGCAAATCCCCGCAATGCTGCTTCGGGAAGTTTGAAACTTCAAGACCCGAAACAGGTTGCAGAAAGGAGTCTTGACTGTTTTCTTTATTTTTTGATAAGTGATGAAATAGCTGAACCGCTTCACGAAAATCGCCTTAAAATGGCTGCCCAATGGGGCTTCAAAACAGGCAACTATTATCGTGTCTGCAATAATCTGCAAGAGATATATGATTATATAGATTATTGGGATATACAGCGCAAAGCATTGCCGTTCGACACCGACGGAGTAGTAATAAAAGTTAATCAGACAAATCTTTGGTCTTCTATTGGTGTTACCGCGAAATTTCCGCGATGGGCTATCGCATATAAATTCAAAGCCGAAAGGGTTGAAACAAAAATAATGTCTGTCGATTTTCAAGTTGGCAGAACAGGCAGAATTACTCCTGTCGCAAATCTCTGTCCTGTACAACTTGCAGGAACAACGGTGCAACGCGCAACGCTGAATAGTGAAGGTTTTATAAGGGATTTGGATGTGCGCATCGGCGACACTGTTTTTGTAGAAAAAGGTGGTGAGGTTATTCCAAAAATTGTTGGTGTGAATTTGGAAAAACGTCCTCTGCATACGCCTCCATTCAGATTTATTGAAAATTGTCCTGAATGTGGTACGACTCTTGTTAAAGGGGATGACGAGGAAATTCATTTTTGTCCCAACAGTGCAAAATGTCCGCCACAGGTAAAAGGACTTCTGTCGCATTTTGTGTCGCGCAAGGCAATGGATATTTTTTCGCTCGGTGATGAAAGAATAGATTTGCTGTACAGAAATGCAGGAGTGAGAAATGTCGCAGATTTGTACGATTTAAAGTTTGACGATTTGTTTATGCTTGGAAGTGATAGTGGCTTGTTTTCTGCGCCTGCCGAAGTGGTGTCTGCTGATGGGGCTGTCGCTGATGGGGCGGTGTCTGCTGATGGGGTGTTTGCTGATGGGGCTGTCGCTGATGGGGTGATGTCTGCTGCTGATGGGGCTGTCGCTGATGGGGCGGTGTCTGCTGCTAATGGGGCTACCGCTGATGAGGTGATGTCTGCTGCTGATGGGGCTGTCGCTGATGGGGTGATGTCTGCTGCTAATGGGATGTTTGCTGATGGGGCTGTCGTTGATGGGGTGACATCTGCTGCTAATGGGATGTTTGCTGATGGGGCTGTCGCTGATGATGGGATGTCTGCTAATGGGGCTGTCGCTGATGGGGTGATGTCTGCTGCTGATGGGGCGGTGTCTGCTGTTACCGAAATGTCTGCTGCGCCCACACCTGCTAAAACTTCTTCTGCTGCCGCTGGGCTTGCGACTACTCCTGTTGATTTGTTTTCCGCACTTTCATCCCCCTCGTCCACTGTCCCCGAAAAAAAACAAAGCGTACTGAAAGAAAAATCAGTAGAGAATATACTTGAGGGTATAAACAATTCAAAGAAAGTTCCTTTTGAACGTGTGCTCTATGCAATAGGAATACGCTACGTTGGAGAAGTTACGGCAAAACATCTCGCACGTCATTTTTCCTCAATGGATAATTTGCAAAAAGCGACAATCGAGGAACTTATTGATGTTGAAGAAGTTGGGGAAATTGTTGCAAAAAGTATATTCGATTTTTTTGCTTCAGCCGAAAACACTACCATAATAGAGCGTCTTAAAAGTCATGGACTTCAAATGGAAACAACCGCAAAAATCATCGGTGGCGTTTTATCTGGAACTACTTGGGTAGTGAGCGGTGTATTCACCGTTTCTCGCGATGAAATAAAATCCATGATTGAACAGAACGGTGGCAAAATTTCTTCGAGCATTTCTTCAAAAACAAATTATCTTCTCGCGGGTGAAAATGTTGGACCAGAAAAAAAGAAAAAAGCGGAAGCCTTAGAAATAAAAATGGTTAGTGAGCAGGAATTTAGAGAAATGATACGAAATTAACTTAGTGAAAATTTTCGGGGGTGTGACGTTCGAGGGGGCGCGGGGGCGGGAGCTGTACGCTGTTGCTGAAAATGCTTCACGGGTTGGGGCGCGGGGGCTGTACGCTGTTGCTGAAAATGCTTCAAGGGTTGGGGCGCGGGGGCGGGAGCTGTACGCTGTTGCTGAAAATGTTTCAAGGGTTGGGGCGCGTGGGCGGGAGCTGTACGCTGTTGCTGAAATGTTTCAAG
>JAISPZ010000061.1 GCA_031274555.1 Bacteroidales bacterium
GCAGCCAACGAGCAGGAACGACTTAATCCTGAAAATGGAATTTGTCTGTCCGCATTGTACGATAAAGCGTTCGACAAAGGTTTGATAGGGATAAATGCTAATTACGAAGTGATTTTATCTGTCAACCTAAACAAAAAAAAGAACAAAAGATTACTTTGTAAAGTACTTTGCCTCAATAGAAAAAGAAAAATTGCAAATGCCACAAAAGTATTTGCCGAAGATGGAGTTTTTGGAATGGCATAGAGATGTGGTTTTTGAAAAATAAAGAAATTTAAGAACATGGATAATTCATTTTTTATATTAAACAAGCAACAGGTAGAAATTTCAAGATTTCATATTTGTACATGGGATATTGAAAACGAAAATTCTCTTATTGAGGTCGGAATGGAATTCAATTTTCCTGAAAAGACAGAAGATTTATTTTTCAAATTAGTAATGCCGTCATTTCTAAAACAAAAGCCAAATATTAAATTATCTCTTTCAGAACTTACTCCAAGTGTTTCATTGAGTGTGGACACAGAAAAACCTTTTGTGTCATGTTTATTACACAACTTAATTGATAACTCAGATAATAGCAAGTTTATTTTCAATGATAATATAAGTAATTTCTCTGCAATTCAAGGAGATAAACGAAATGGGGCTGTTTTGACTTTTGAGACAAGAATTCCAAATAAATTATCAGTAATCCCCATACAAGATTTATCTATAGATGATTCTTGCCGACAGATCGTCTCATTTAATGTTAAAAACAATAATTCTTCCACCACTCAATATATCCGTCTATTGATAAAAACGCCATTGCCTTCTATTGCAATTTTAAACAAAGGAATAACCCAAACTAGTTCTATATTTGATATAAAACTCAATGAGAAAAGAAACTTGCCAGATGAAGTTCACAAAATAGTTCAAAATAAATATATCCTGTGCAAAGTGCAAAGTTGTTTTTGTTTTCATGTCATCCCCAATTCTTTAAGAATTTCTTTTGTTGACCAAACGAAATTAAAGAACATTCGTGAGTTAGAAGTCCATGCATTTAAACAATATTTGCCAAATGAGTTGAAAACGATGAAAGAAGGTAAATATATGATTGTTTTCAATAAGGATAAAGATGCAGAAGCCTATTCTTTTTTTACAATATTTACCAAAGAAACCATTGGGACAAAACAAGTTCTATTTGCTATTGGTGCAAATATATTATGTAGTTTATTATTTGGCTTTTCTATGTTGCGGACTTCTTTCAAAAATAATATTTGTATATTAAAACAAATTCCAATAGAATATTGGTTTGCTATCGGAATACTTATTGTTTTCGTAATCAGTTTGTTCTGCCCACTGCAATGGATTAAATCTATTTTTAAATCATAATCTCATGAAGGCATTACTTGATACAAATATTGTTATTCACAGGGAAACTCCCAATGTGCGAAATCTCTCTATTGGTACATTATTCAAATGGTTGGACAAAGCGAGGTATGCAAAATGTGTGCATAGTGTAACGATAGAAGAATTGAATAAAAATTCAAATATCGAAACGCGCAACAGTTTCAATGCAAAAATCCAGAGTTATGAAATTTTGCAAATGGTTGCTCCGCTAAGACAAGAGGTTGTTGCGGTGTCTAATGAAATTGATATTACTGAGAATGACAAAAACGATACCATTTTATTAAATGAAATATATAGCGATAGAGTTGATATTTTAATTTCTGAAGACAAAAAAATTCATTTAAAAGCGCAACGTTTGGGAATTGAAGACAAGGTTTATACGATTGATTCTTTTCTTGAAATGATTGTGTCTGAATTTCCCGACCTGATTGATTACAACGTATTAGCAGTCAAACAGGAATATTTTGGCAATATAAATTTGTCCGACCCGTTTTTCGATTCATTAAAAGAAGATTATCCCGGATTTGAAAAATGGTTTAATAAAAAAGCAGAGGAAAAAGCATATATTACCTACAACAAAGGGCGAATCTTGTCTTTTCTATATCTCAAAACAGAAAATGCCGAAGAAAATTACGCTGATATAATCCCGATTTTCGTTCCAAAGAAACGTTTGAAGGTAGGAACATTTAAGGTTGTTAGCAATGGTGTGCGTTTGGGTGAGAGATTTTTGAAAATAATTTTTGATAACGCAATCGCTAACAATGTTGAAGAAATTTATGTTACAATCTTCGATAAAACAGAAGAACAACGGCGACTTATTTCACTAATGGAAGAATGGGGCTTTCAAAAATATGGCACAAAGGGGAATAATGGTGAAATGGTATATATTCGTAATTTCTCAAAAATGTTTGATATTGCGAACCCGAAGACAACATTCCCTTACTTACCAACCAATACAAATATTTTTCTTATACCTATCTATCCAAAATATCACACAGAATTGTTGCCCGATTCATTTTTAAGAACAGAATCTCCTGATAATTTTGTTGAAAATGAGCCACATAGAAATGCGATAAGCAAAATATACATATCTCGCTCTGTTCAAAGGGATATAAAACGTGGCGATGTCATAATTTTTTACAGGACTGCCCCGAAAGAGAAACCGGCTTACTATCATAGTGTAATAACAACAATCGGAATAGTTGAAGAAAAAATTGACAACATTTCCAATGAAGCAGAGTTCGTTTTAAAAGCACGCAAAAGGAGTATTTTTACAGACGGTTATTTGAAGGAATTTTGGAATTTCAATCCAAATTATCGTCCATTTCTTATACGTTTTCTTTCCACCTATTCTTTTCAATTAGGTAATCGTCTAAATCGCAAACAACTATTAGAATTTGGGATAATTTCAGGGGCAGAAAACGAGTTGAGAGGATTAAAGAGAATTACGAAAGAACAATTTAAATTAATTTTGAAGGAGGCAAAAGTAGATGAACGTTTTATTATCAATTAAACCAGAATTTGCAAATAAGATATTTAATGGGACTAAAAAGTATGAATTCCGCAAAAGCATTTTCAAAAGAGATGTAGATAAAGTTGTGGTATATGCTTCTTCGCCCGTACAAAGAGTTATTGGCGAATTTACAATAGCAAATATTATATGCGAGGATACAGAAACTGTATGGCAAAAGACAAAAAAACATTCAGGCATTACAAAAGATTTTTACGATGAATATTTTGCCGATAAAGAAATGGCTTTTGCAATTCAGATTGGAATGATAACTTTATATTCTAATCCTCGTTTACTGACTGATTTTGGACTGAGTTTCGCCCCTCAATCATTTGCTTATTTGTAAATAAGATATATAATTTTCCACTATTGACCGACTAAATTATTCTGCATAAAAAAAGGGCATCCTTTGTCAGGACACCCCAAAAGTTGTAATCATAGAATCAATTACGAATTACGAATTACGAATTACGAACCCAACTGTTGTTGTTTTACCGCTTGTCTGGTTTGACTTAATTGCGATTTATGTTTGCTTAATACCATGTCTCAATTACGAATTACGAATTACGAATTACGAATTACGAAAACCAACAACAGGCATAAGTACAAACAATATGCACAAACAATATGCACAAACAGCAAGTGCGTCAGCAATAATTCTAAATTCTACATTCTAATCCGCGTCAGCAATAATTCTAAATTCTACATTCTACATTCTAATCCGTGTCAGCAATAATTGACAATTAACAATTGACAATTAACAACGTAATTCGTAATTGAGTTGAGGTGCCGATTGTAAGCTATCAACATTCTATAGCACCTCAAAATGCAAATGTGCTCTATTCACCCAACCTGTAATTCTCTTTTGAAATCATTTCTGCGAGTTCATCTTCGGTTGGTAATATGGTTTTATATTTTGAGGCAAATATCTGATTACTTTCTTTCAAGATAGAGTATTTTACAGTAGTTTCGTCTTTTTCGGTACAAAGAATTATTCCTATTGTGGGATTGTCGCCCTCGCCACGTTTCAAAGTGTCAAACATACGAACATACATATCCATTTGACCGATGTCAGAGTGTGTTAATTTTTGGGTTTTAAGGTCGATAACCACAAAACATTTAAGCAGATAATTGTAAAAAACCAAATCGATATAGAAATGCGAAGTTTCGGTGCTTATTCGCATTTGACGGGCGATGAACGAAAATCCTTTACCTAATTCGAGCAAAAATTTCTGTAAGTTGTCAATAAGTGCTGTTTCGAGCAATGACTCTTTTCCTTTCAAATCTTCAGAAATATGGAGAAATTCAGCAATATATGGATCTTTTATAAAATCTTCAGGCTTATATTTTTCCGAATCGAGAATATTGGAAACTATATCTTTTCGTTGTGAAGACAGCAAACGGCGATAATAGCCTGTTTTAATGTTACGTTCAAGCAACCGCGAACTCCAATTTTGCTCGGCTGCTTCCTTGATGTAATATTCTCTTTCTGCCTGATTGTCAAGACGCATAATCAGACGGATATTAGTCCAGCTCAAATTCCCTACGCAGTGCGTAGAGAATTGATCGTAATTCGGAAAAACCGAATAGAATTGTCTTATATTCCATAAGTTAGCCTCCGAAAAACCTTTGCCAAGCGTATCAGATAAATAGCGCGAAAGATTTGTAATCAGATAATCCCTATAATTAGCACGGTTTTGTCCGTTTTGCTCTTGCTCGACAATGCGTTTGCCAATATTCCAATAAGTTTGCACCATAACAGTATTAACTGCCTTGTAAGCAGTACTTCTCGCTTGTTTCAGCAACTCGCTGATTTCAGCGTAAAATGTGTTCTCATTTTTTGACAATTCGGACATCGGCTTTAATTTATTTTATTTGCAAAAATATAAAAAGTTTTTCTAACGACAGAATTTATACCACTATGAGTCGTATAATTCCGATGATTTTTGAATGTTGAACACCAAGCAGAAGGCTTGTTGAATAAATTTTGTATAGCTTTAACAATGGCAATTCTGCATTAATTTAATTAATAAAAACATTATGATTTATGGTTACATTCGGGTAAGTACCGACAAACAAACAGTAGAAAATCAACGTTATGAAATCAACCAATTTTGTACAAAAAATATTTTTGTAGTTGATAAATGGATTGACGAAACAATTTCAGGTTCTAAAAAAATTGAAGACCGAAAACTCGGCAAACTTCTCAAAAAAATGAAACGAAACGACATATTAATATGTTCCGAATTATCGCGTTTGGGAAGAAATCTCTTAATGATTATGGGCATTCTCAACGAATGTATGAACCGTGACATTCAAGTTTGGACAATAAAAGACAGTTATCGTTTGGGTAGTGACATAAACTCAAAAGTCCTTGCATTCGCTTTTGGACTTTCTGCAGAAATAGAGCGCAATCTCATATCACAACGCACCAAAGAGGCACTCGCCCGCAAACGTGCTGAAGGAGTTATACTTGGACGTCCCAAAGGCAGCAAGTCAAAAGTAAAAAAACTAACAGGCAAAGAAAAAGAAATAAAAGAATTATTAGACAAACGAATTTCAAAATCCGCCATAGCCCGTATTTTCGGCGTACACCGACTAACGGTCACATCTTTCGCGCAAAGTCTGGGATAAATAATGGCATATTTTCATTTTGCGGTGTCGAGTGTAAGTTATTAACAATTTCCAGCATCTCAAAATGCAAATGTGCTGTGATAATTTTAGCCTTGAAGTAGAGAATAGATTTGTTCGGCTTGGTCGTACCAATCTTTGCCGTACTTGCGGATTAGAGGGGCTTTCAGGAAGCGGAAGACAGGGATTTTTTTTGAAGTGCCGAGTTTGACGGCATCTTGGCAGATGTGCCATTGAAAATAATTTACCGCATCGTAATTCTCGTGCGCTGTTATACGTATCGGGAACAGGTGGCAGGAGACAGGTTTTTGAAAGGAAATCTCACCTTGTTCCCAAGCCTTTTCTATCGCACATTTTGAAATACCGGCGCTGTCCTTATAGAGGTAGGCACAGTCGCGTTTTTTGATTATTGGGGTTACAAGATGTTCGTTATTTCCGCCTGTGCCCACGTTGCTCCACCTTGCGCCCATACTACCTGCACTGTTGAAGCATATCGTGTCCGCATTTGCGCTGATTTGTGCCTCTTGTGTGTCCCATAACCGTCCCAATGACGAAACAGTGAGTAGCCCTTCTACTGTCATGTATTTTTTGAAAACAGGAAAGTATTTTTCGAGCAGTGGCAGTTCCTCTCGCTCTAATGGTGCACCTGCATCACCCTCTACACAACAACAACCCTCACATCGGATGAGGTCACAACAGAAAAATTCCGTAAAAACTTCATCAGATACGAGGGTGTTATTTATCTCAAACATTATGTTTAGAATTGTCAATTGTTAATTGTCAATTGTTAATTCTTGTTCTACGCACGATTTAATTATCAATGCTCGCTTTACGCTTTGCTAATTGACAATTAACAATTGACAATTGACAATTAAACAGCGTATTCCTGCATACATTTCACGAGTGCCTGAACACTTTCGAGAGGGCAAGCATTATAGCAAGACGCACGAAAGCCGCCGACAGAGCGATGTCCTTTAATGCCGACCATACCGTTGTCTTTCGCGTATTGCAGAAAATCCTGTTCTTTGTCTTTATATTTGTCTTCCATAACGAAGCAAATATTCATAAGTGAGCGATCTTCCCTGTCAATAACCGTACCTTTGAACATCGGGTTGCGGTCAATTTCCGAGTAGAGCAAATCAGCTTTTTCCTTATTGCGACGTTCAATTTCCACAAGTCCCCCAATATCCTTAATCCATTTTAATGTTTCGTGCATAACATAGATAGAGAACACAGGAGGCGTGTTAAACATCGACTCGCCACTGATGTGAGTGCGATAGTCCACCATTGTAGGCAGCGGACGTGAAACTTTTCCGAGAATATCCTCACGAACGATAACAACAGTAACGCCAGCAGGACCAACGTTTTTCTGTGCACCGCCGTATATAAGACCATATTTTGAAACATCAACTCGGCGACTCATAAAGTCCGAAGACATATCGGCAACAAGTGTCACAGGGCTGTCGAGGTCATGTTTTATTTCAGTTCCATAGATAGTATTGTTCGTTGTGATATGAAAATAATCCGCGTCAGCAGGGATAGTCCAGCCTTTTGGAATATGATTATATACATCGGCTTTGCTGGAAGCGACTATTTCTACTTCGCCGAAAAATTTGGCTTCCTTGCTCGCTTTGTTTGCCCAAACGCCTGTGTCAAGATAGGCGGCTTTCTTCTCTAAAAGATTGTAAGGAACAGTGAAAAATTGTGTGCTTGCGCCACCGCCAAGAAAGAGCACATGATAGCCCTCTGGAATGTTGTAAAGTTCTTTCCATAGTGCAACGGTGTCAGCCATGACAGGCTCCCATTCTTTGCTGCGATGAGAAATTTCGATAACCGACATACCTGTGTCGGCAAAATTGTTGAGAGCGTCAATGCCCGCTTGTACGGCTGGCTTCGGAAGAATACAGGGACCTGCATTAAAATTGTGGACTTGTTTCATAATTTGATGTTAGAATTGTATGGAACTTGTAAACAGTTTCATACGTTTATAAATTGTTGTTAATTGGTTGTATAGAATTAGCATATAAATATTTGTCTTTGGGTACAACATTTGCCATGCTGGTTTCATACGTTTATAAATTGTTGTTAATAGGTCGTATGGAACTCGCATATAAACATTTGTACTCGGGTTCGACATTTACCATGCTCGTTTCATAAAGATTTAGTTTTGATATAATTGCGGATAGGCTATACAAACGTTCCGTCCTGCAAATTTACAAAAAAAAACGCTATCTTTGCCAAATATGAAAAGGTTTTGTTTTACAATTCTTTTAGGGCTGTCCTTATGTAATGCGGATGCACAGAAAGCATATCGTTTAACTGAAGTGCCAGCTGCAACGGTGGAATATAACAGGAATAAGGCGTTCAGCTTAAACGAGGAAGTTGAAGATGAGTCGTATAAAAGCGAAGCGTCCATTACTGTTGGAGCAGCAATTCCATGTGTGCCGTTTGCTCTTTATGTGACAGGCGATGATGCGCAAAGTGAGGTTACACAAGGCGCGAAAACAGGTGTGTCTGTGCATGCAAATTATATTGCATGGTTTATAAAATATTTTGGTTTTGGAGTTGATTTTAGCGGTGGATTTATGGGCTATGATTTCTCTAAAATTTCAAGTGGCGGGCATTGGCAAGGGGGTTCGGCAACGTTAGTGAAGACGACAAAGATGGGATGGAATATGTTTGCATTTGGTGTTTCTCTCCGCACAAAAATCCCTCTTTACAAGAATGATGTATTTTTAACAGGCAGAATATCCATGCAATATGGGATGTTGACTTCTCCGCTTGTAAAAGAGGTATATAGAGTTGAGAGTGGCACAGATAGCGAGGGAAACCCTACTTATCGTAACAGTACAACAACTGTTTTTCCACAATTCACGGCGCATAAATTTCTTCTTGGAGGCGGTGTTGGCGTGAGAGTTAGAGTGAGGAAGCGAATGTATGCTCTCGCCAATTTTGATTATAATTATGCTATTTCAAATAATTTTAAGAACAAGTCTGCGGCGGATGCGAGGACTAAATTGTTCTCCAATTATGCGGCGTTTTCTGTTGAAGCGGGCATTTCGTACGTGTTTTAACTTAAAAACAACAACAAATTATAAGTGTATGAAACGAACAGCAATATTTTTATTTACAACAATGTTTACTTGTACTGCATTTGCGCAGGGGATGGATAAAGGGCACCATATTGAATTTTACGGTGGCGCAAGTATTCCTGTCGGCAGTTTCGGAAAATCGCTTTTCGGACAATCTTATTACGAAGACGGTAAGCAATCAACACTTGATTTTCACGGCGCAAAGACAGGTGCTTCGTATGGACTTGTTGCAGATTTTTATGTTATCAACGACTATATCGGTATTCTCATCAATGTTAATGCGAGCACATATTCACTTAAAAGCGCGGCGACATATCCTGCCAATGATATTTTGACTAACGCAACATGGAACACAACAGCAAGTGGGAAGTGGCACTCCATTCAGGTACTGCTGGGGGCAACTTTTCGCTATCCTATTGTAGATTGGCTTTTAGTTACAGGGCGTGCCGCCATTGGGTATAATCATCTTGTTGTTCCGTTTTTTGCTTCTGAGGCAACGACACAACAAAGCAGATATACTTATAAACATACTTTGACTACTCCATCAAAAGGAGGCTTTGGGTATCTTGCAGGTGTTGGGCTACAGTTTTCTGCGACATCTTCCATCGGGTTTCATCTTCGTTGCGACTACACAGGATCAAGTGCTATTGCGTTTAGGGGGAATAAACAGGCTGAAAGTGTAATAACTGATGACCTCGGACAGGTACGCAGTACTGATTATTTTGAATTTCATGAATCATTTCAGGCAATAAATTTAAATTTCGGATTGTCCCTCGCTTTTTAAATGACACAAAAAGAAAGATATTCAGGTATTTTTGAGTGGTTTGAAAAAAACAATCCTGTTGTACACACAGAACTTAATTATCGCAATCCGTTTGAACTTCTTGTTGCTGTAATGCTTTCCGCACAATGTACAGATAAGCGAGTGAATAAAACAACTCCAGAATTTTTCAAAAAATTTTCTTCACCCGAAAGACTTGCTGCTGCGGATGTTGAAGATGTTTTTGAATTGATAAAGTCGGTATCATATCCTAACAGCAAGAGTGATCATCTAATAAAAATGGCTCAACAACTTGTCAAAGAGCATAATTCGGAAGTTCCCTCTACAATGGAAGAATTAGTCGGTCTGTCGGGTGTTGGGCGAAAAACTGCAAATGTCATCCTATCGATTATTTTCGGAGAACCAACTCTTGCAGTTGATACACATGTATTTCGTGTTTCGGCGCGATTGGGGCTTACTCGCAATGCAAAAACCCCTTATGATGCCGAAATGCAACTTTTAAAAAACATCACTCCCGAAAAACTTTACAATGCACACCATTGGCTTATTTTACATGGAAGATATATCTGTACGGCGCGAAATCCGCATTGTGACAAGTGTGGACTGACGAAGTGGTGTAAAACTTACAAAGCATGAAGTACTTTATAATTTCAGGTGAAGCGTCTGGGGACCTGCATGGAGCAAATTTAGTAAAAGCATTACGGAAGCAAGATGTAAATGCGCAGATTGTCGGATGGGGTGGTGATAGAATGAAAGCACAGGGAGTGACAATATTGAAGCATTATCGCGAACTTGCGTTTATGGGATTTGTAGAAGTCCTCCTGCATTTGCCCGAAATTCTACGAAATTTTTCTTTGTGCAAAAAACAGATTATCGAATTTAGTCCAGACGCTGTCATTCTTATTGACTACCCTGGATTTAATTTAAAAATGGCAAAATGGCTTCATCGCAGCGGTTATAAAGTTATCTACTATATTGCGCCACAGGTTTGGGCTTGGCATACGTCTCGGGTAAAGCAAATCAAGAAAAATGTGGATTTACTTTTTCCGATACTTCCGTTTGAGAAAAAGTTTTTTGAAAAGCATAATGTAAGGACAGAATATTTCGGACATCCGCTGTTGGATATTGTTTTGGATTATAAAAATGCACAGCCACCTGTGAAGTCACCCGAAACCACGAAGCCACCCGAAACCACGAAGTCACCCGAAACCACAAAGCCACCCGAAACCACAACGTCCATTCCAGTGGGCATTATAGCCATATTTCCGGGCAGTAGAAAACAAGAATTAAAAAGAATGTTGCCTGTTCTTCTTGAGGTGACAAAAAAATTCCCTGACAAAAAATTTGTTATTGCAGGTGCAAGCCACCTGAACAAAAATATTTATACAACTGCACTAAAAAGATATTCAAATGTGGATATTGTTTATGATAGAGCATACGAACTTCTCTCATCAGCAGAAGCAGCCATTGTGAAGTCGGGAACAGCCACTCTCGAAACCGCACTGTTTAACGTGCCTCAAGTTGTCGTTTATAAAACGAGTAATATCACATATTATATCGCGAAAAAAATAGTCAATAAAACGATAAAACATATTTCACTTGTCAATATTATTTTAGATAAAGATGTTGTGTCGGAACTTATCCAGAATAACTTTACCGTAGAGAATATAGAGAGCGAATTGCTTAAAATTTTATTAAATGCAAACGAGCAGAAAAAAAACTTTGCTATGCTTGCAGACATGCTTGGCAGCGGTAATACGGCAGAAAAAATAGCAGAAACAATAAATAAATTTTGTAAATTTCCAAATTAATACGTTATATAGGTATGAAATCAATAATCAGTATATTTGTTTTTTTATTTGCGCTCGGTATCGCTACGGCTACCGATTTGTCTGTTCGCATTTTTTCCAAAGCACAGATGAACCGTGCAAAGTTTACGGCAATGCTTGGAGAATATAAGGTGCAGGGTGGTGAGCAGAAAGTTATTGCCGAGTTATCGGTAGGAGAAAGTGTTATTCTTGAGCTTACGAAAGAGCATACAATTCAGGTCAAAAAAGATAATAATATCGTTGGAATATATAACACGCTTTCGTTTGAAGGCATAGGTGTTAAAGCCCTCTTTATGCTTTCGCCAGAGCCGAATACAAAAAGAAGTGAACGTTATTACGACGACCATCTTGACGTTGATGTTGTAAACAACAACCTCTGTTTTTTTAATATTGTCGATTTGGAAAATTATGTAGCAGGCGTTGTGCAGAGCGAAGTCCGCAGCATAAGCGACAAAATTGATTTTTACAAAATTCAGGCAATTATATCACGCACGTATGCGGTTGCACATTTGAAGAAGCACTCACAGGACGGATACAACCTTTGTGACGACGTGCATTGTCAAGCCTATTCTTCGCGCAATAATTCACCCATAATTCTTACTGCGACAGTCCAGACAATGGGGCAAGTTCTTGTAGATACGGCGAATGAGCCGATTTCTGCGGCTTTCCACTCAAATTCAGGCGGACAGACTGCAAATTCCGAAGATGTGTGGAACAGGGCAGTTCCTTATCTGCGCAGTATCAACGATACCTTTTCATTATCGGGAAGAAATGCCACGTGGGAAAAGAAAATACTCGTTTTTGATTTTTTCTCTACTCTAAAAAATAAATTTGAATATCCAATAGATGATAAACAAATGCAGGACAGCGCATTAACATTTAGACAACCAAGTCGCAAAGTGTTTTTTCCGAATAAAATTCCACTAAAAAATATTCGCGCAGCATTTAATTTACGCTCTACATTTTTCGATGTCGAACGTGTCGGCGATATGGTTGTTTTGCATGGACGCGGGTATGGGCATGGAGTCGGGTTAAGTCAAGAGGGTGCTGTTATTCTTGTTGATCTTGGATATTCCATAGACGATGTTTTAAGGTTTTATTATTCGGATGTTTTCGTTAAGGATATTAGTGAAACGACAACCGAAAGTTTAAGTGACTGATGTGTATATACTTTTTTTCGCTTTTGTTTCGGGCATATTGTCGTCTTCCTTTGAACTGTCTATATTTGTAGTTTTATGCTTGGTAATGCTCATTGCAGGCATTATTCTAAAAAACTTCCGTAATATTTTTCTTTGCGTTATATTTTTTTCTCTTGGTTACGCCGATGTTCAATTACAGCAAACAACATTCAAGCCACACTATACGGCATCTTTACAGGATGTGGTTGCAGCCAAAATAGTATTGCGGCAAAACAGTGTGACGAAAAAAGATAAACAAAAAGCGGAAGCGGAAGTTGTTGCGCTGTGTTTTTGCGACAGCAGCGACAACAGTGACAGTAGCGACAGCAGTGACAGCAGTGACAGCAGCGACAACAGCGACAGTAGCAATGGCAGCGGTGGTATATGGAAAAAAACTTACGGCAAAACAATCGTCTATCTGACAAAAGCACCCGACAGCATTATTCCTTTTGGTACAGAAATCATTGTTCCTGCAAAATTCGACAGCATAAGAAATTTTACGAAAGACTTTGATTACAGAAAATTTTTAGAACGGAAACAGATTTATACGCAAATTTTTGTGCCATATTCAAAAGCCATCTTTTGTACGGATGGACAGTCATTTTCTTTGAAGAAAGCGGCATTTAACGTCAATCTGTACTGTAAAAAAATACTTGCAAAATATTTGCCCGATGATAAAGAATTTTCTGTTGTAAGTGCTATGCTTCTCGGCGACCAAACGGAAATGGACGAAGACACCCGCACTTCGTATCGCAATTCGGGAGTTGTGCACGTACTTTGTGTTTCAGGAATGCACCTTGGAATTTTTTCTCTTATTCTTTTTCGATTATTTTCATTTCTCAAAGGGAAAAAATGGAAAATATTTTTGCGCTTCTTCATTATATGCTTTTTTATTTGGAGCTACGCTCTTATCGCAGGATTTGGTGCGTCCATTATGCGGGCGGCAACGATGTTTACTATTGTTGCGCTCGGTGGATGTATAGGCAGAAATATTCCAATATATCGCTCGCTAATGCTTTCAGCGTTTATTTTGCTTGTGTTAGATCCACTATTATTGTGGAATGTAGGCTTCCAGCTGTCATATTCCGCAGTGCTTGGCATAGCGGTAATATCGCCAAAATTCAAAGCACTGTGGAAACCGTTACCAAAATTGAAACCGTTACCAAAATTGAAACCGCTTTCAAAATTGCTAAATCGTCCTGTAAAATTCGTTTATGAATTAACCACAATCTCCATTTCGGCACAACTGTTCACTATACCATTTATCCTTTATTACTTCAAGCAATTTCCGATATATTTTCCACTCGGAAATCTTGTTGCATCCCCGCTCGCTTCAATAATTTTACCTGTGGGAATGATAGTATGCTTATTCGGCATAACAATACCGATATTGGCGTCATATACAGGAATGGCACTTGGAAAAATAATTTTCATGCTTAATGTCGCGTTAGATAAAATATCTTCGTTACCCGCATCTGTATCAGTAATTTCAATGTCTATTGCAGGTGGGATATTTCTATACGCGGCAATTATATTTTTTGCTCTCGCGTACAAAACTCGAAATAAATATGCAGTACACCTTTCCCTATTATCTCTGTTAGCGTGTTTTATTTTTGCGTAACTTCTGTTAAAGCTCTATTACTTTATTACTTCCGTTAAAGCCCTACTACTTCCGCTAAAGCCCTATTACTTCCGCTAAAGCCCTACTACTTCCGCTAAAGCCCTATTAATACAGTGCAACATTTCGTTCCGATTTTCATTCCATAAGTGCATTGCACCACCGAGGCAATTTTTATAATATTTACAGTCGGCGCAAATGTCGGTTTTCGTCCAAGTGCGGTTGCGCATAAGCGCAAAGCCGTTGTTCCACACGTCAATAAAATCGTCTTTATAAATATTGCCTTGTGCGAATTTGCGCGGGATGTTTGGACAGGCAGAGATTGCGCCGTCAATCAAAATAGAGCCAATGTTGATACCTGCGCGACAGAAAAAATAAGAGTCGCGCACTTTTGTTTCGTATTTTCCCACGTACGCTTCGCAACTGAAAGTAGTCTTCATTCGTTTATCGGTGCGGGCTTGTACGATAAAATCCATCAATTGTTTTAATTCCTGTGGTGTGAGTTGCAAATCTGCGTTGTCTTTCGCGCGACCAATCGGTGCAATGGTAAACAGTCGCCACGCTTTCACATTTTTTGAGATTAGAAATTCTTTTACAGCAGGCAGCTCATTGATATTTTTTCTATGTACACAAGTGACAACATCGTAATTTAATCTTTTTGATGAAGTGATTAAATCAAGTGCGGTTATTGCATGGGCAAAACTGTGAGGATTTGCACGCAGCCAATTATGCGTATCTTCCAAACCGTCTAAACTTAATGTGAGTGCGCCCATTCCTGCAGACAGTAATCTCGCGTGAGTATCTTCGTTATAAGCGTAGCCATTAGTAACAATTCCCCAACGAAAACCGTTACGGCGTAAGGCTTTTCCACATTCAGGAATATCGCTTCGCAGCAAAGGTTCTCCACCTGTGATAACGACAGTAATACTGTCTTTGGGATAGACATTTTTAAGTGGTAAAATAGCTTTCAGGAAGTCGTCGAACGGCATATCTTTTACGTTCGATTGGGCAGTGCAATCAGACCCGCAGTGCAAACATTTTAAATTGCAACGCCACGTGCACTCCCAAAACAAATAGTTCAGTTCGTGTATTTTTGTTTCGCTTGCGCGGAACCGGTTAAAAAGAAATTCGGTGAATTGGTTTGGCATTTAAACTGACGTTGAGAGGAATTTCTCTGCTATAATTCAAAGTATCACGTTGAACAACAGTGTCCTTTTGCATAAACGCGCCGTCTTTCCCAAAGTCGCTATCTTCAAATCTTATTGCGTATGACTGCATAATTTCGTATGCATATATGGAAAATCTGCCGTTATCGTCTGTGATGTCAGAGATATTATCAGATACTATAGAAACTCTAATCCCTTTTATGGGTGCATTGGTAGCTGTTGAAGTGACAGTACCATAAATGTGCACATCGTCATACATATCACGTGGTGTCCCATAGCATGCCTGAAACGCGAATGCGATAAACGATAATGCAAACGCCTTAGAGAAATTTTTCAGGAATTTTCTTTTTGTTGTAGCAAGTTTTTTCACTGTATAGGCTCTTTAACTGCAAATATACGTGAAATTTTTCATTCTACACACTAATACATCCTCTGCCTCTTGACAAGATAGGTCTGGAGGACTTGGGAGTATCCTGCGTTGATGTCGGCTTCGACGAAATCTATTTTATACTGTTCGCAGCGCAATTTTATTTCTTTCAGATAAGCGTTCATTTTCGAGATATATTCACTGCGGATTTCGGCAGGATTAAGTTTTATTTCGGCGTTATTCTCCATATCTATAAAGCGATATGGACGATTTGAATAATCAAAATTTAATTCTTTCTTTCTGTCCAAAACATGAAAAAGAAGTACCTCATTATTTTTGAATTTCAGATGTTGTAGAGCAGAAAATAGTGCCTCTGTATCATCAGTCCCTCTATCAAACATATCACTAAAAATAACTATTAGCGAACGCTTATGAATTTTTTCTGCCATCAGGTGAAGCGTTTCGGAAATGCCCGAAGTTACACCGATTTGTTCTTCACCTTTCTTTTGAAGAAGCTGCTCCATGTAAGTATAGAGATTTTTCAGGTGAACGCGACTTGATTTAGGGTCTTGATGAAAAATAATTTCGTTTGAGAAAGATGTCAGACCAACCGCATCTCGCTGACGAAAGAGAAGTTCCGACAGCGTGGCAGCAGAGAAAATAGAAAACAACATTTTGTTCGGTTCTTCTAAATTTATATTCTCTCTGTAGGGGAAAAACATTGAAGAAGAAACATCGAGCAGAATATTACACCGCAAGTTCGTTTCTTCTTCAAAACGTTTTACAAAAAGTTTGTCTGTACGACCGTAAAGTTTCCAATCAATATGACGAGTATCTTCGCCTGTGTTATACTGCCTGTGCTCCGCAAATTCAACGGAAAATCCATGAAACGGACTTTTGTGCAAGCCTGTAATAAACCCCTCTACTGCTTGTTTTGCAAGCAGTTCTAAGGACAGCGGAAGATTTATTTCTTGTTGGGCAGGAAACATTACATTAGTGCGTCCAACTTGGCTGTAAGATTGCTCTTTGCCGTTGCTCCGACGTGTTTATCGGCAAGTTCGCCGTTTTTAATAAACAATATTGTCGGAATATTACGAATACCATATTTGCGTGTGACAGCAGGGCATTCATCGACATTTATTTTTCCTACTACGGCTTTTCCCTCATATTCTGTCGCGATTTCGTCAATCGTAGGGGTAAGTGCTTTACATGGACCGCACCATTCTGCCCAAAAGTCCACCATACAAGGTTTGTCTGATTTCAATACGAGTTCTTCGTAGTTTCCGTCTGTTAATACTAATGACATAAAATTAAAATTTTTCAGAGATATTTAAATATCCGTTGTTACATCCTGCAAATTTAATAAAATGTAACCAATAATTCCGCAAATTGTTTTTTTGCATATTTTCATTTTGAGGTGTCGAGCGTATAAGTTATTAACAATTTGCAGCACCTCGAAATGTAAATATGCCGTTTTTTCGTAACTTTACGCAAAATAAATATTTGCGTAATATTAAATAAAAACAGTTGTCAATGCAATTAATGGTTAATTTAGGCTATCAGCAAATTATAAATCTTATCAGACAGTTACCTGCCAATCAAATTGAAAAGATTAAGCAAGAACTCGCACAAGATTACGTCGCTGAAAAAACGAAAGTAAAGAAATCCGAATTTCAAGAATTTCTGCTTTCGGGACCTGTCATGTCCGACAAGCAATACGAAAATTTCAAGGAAAACAGAAAACGCTTCGACAAATGGAGAATGTAGTAGTTTGTTTAGACACATCTGTCCTTATTGATTATTATCGAAAAAAAGATAAGTCAATGACTTTCTTTTACGAACTGACACATCAGTACTCTGTTTTCGCAGTATCAGCAATCACTGAATATGAATTGTACATTGGTAGTTCAAAAGAACAGGATGAATTTTGGAATATTTTTTTTCAAAAAATAACTGTATTGCCTTTTGATACAAGTGCAGCTAAACAGTCAATAGCCATATACAAACAACTAAAAGTAAAAAATAAATTAATAGATATACCCGACATTTTGATTGCAGGAACAGTTTTAAAAAATGATATGCTTTTTGCAACACTAAATCGTAGGCATTTTGAACGAATTATTGGGTTGAAACTAATCAATAAGCGGACTTCATAGAGAATTTTTGTTTAGATTTTTCTTTTTCAGTAGCTCTGTTTTTATTAAGCATTTTATGCTTGGATCAAAAATCGGGCATTTTTTCACTGTCATTTTGATGCCATTTAAATAGCTGAAATTAAGATATTTACATATAAAAATAACATCTGGGGGGCGTGTGGCTAACTCGGGACACACGTTTTTACTCGTAGCCGTTTTTTTATTGTGCTGGTTTTGCCATAAGTGCATTTTTGCATATTTTCATTTTGCGGTGTCGAGTGTAAGTTATTAATAATTTGCAGACCCCAAATTGCAAATGTGCCCAAAAATAGCCAAACCGCACAGGGTCAACGCATTTAAATTTTAAGCAGGTTAATTAAAGATTGCTTATTCCATCAATTTTTAGTCATTTAGTTCGTAAAGACCCCATACTCGTATCTTTTTCAATAAATTAAGAGAGA
>JAISPZ010000075.1 GCA_031274555.1 Bacteroidales bacterium
ACAGCCAAAACCGTTCAAACCCGACGATTCTTATCATATTTCAACCACTACTCAAAATCTGTTCAAAAACCAACACGACCAACTACTGACCAAAAAAGACCTGCAAATGTATAACATTCGTTTTGATTTTATTAAGATTTACTAAAAACACGTCGTTAATTAGGTGTTAAACAATCATAAAGACCTCGCAAAGGTACGCAAAAAAAATCAAAAATTTCCTATATTAATTTTACGCCCCGCAAAAATTTTATGTGAATTGAAAATTTTAACGTAACTTTACGAAGACAAAGAAATATAACATGACAACATTAGTACTTAAAAATAACAGTTTGGCAGCCGTGCAATTTCTTAAATTTGCACGGACACTTCCATACGTTGATGTTATTGAAACAGCACCTAATTCAGTTGGTAATTACGAGTTGAAAGACGTAGTAGTTGATACTATGCGAAAAACGGAATTGGGGGAAGATTTAACTATATGCAAGGACGCGGAAGATATGTTTAATAAATTGGGTATCTAATATGTTGTCACCCGTTTATACTAACCGTTTTGAGAAAAACGTTGCACTCTGTAAAAAACGTGGGCACGATATGTCGGCACTGAAAGAAGTAGCAAGATTACTTATAAATGAAACTTCATTGCCTAAAAAATACAAAGACCATGCTCACACTCCGATTTATTTAAGTGATATATTTTGTTGTTGTCCTGCAAAATCTATAGTGGAAAGAGTTTCTGCATCGCTTCTTCGGACAAGCCCCGCCTGCGGCGATAGTCTTCCCACTGATCTCTGCCAATTTTTCCAACTCCAAAATAATGCGCTTTCGGATGTGCAATCATAATTCCAACTACAGAAGTTGATGGAATTACAGAATAACTGTCTGTTAATGTTGCGCCAATCGATTGCTCAACATCAAGCAGGTCGAAAACATCTTTTTTCAACGAATGGTCAGGGCTTGCAGGGTAGCCGAACGCGGGACGAATAACATTGTTGCCGTTTGCAGATTGCTTTTCGAGCCATGTAGAACAAGCATCTGCAAGACGCGCACAAAGTGATTCACGCAAGAGCCTGTTATATTCATCTTTCTCTGTAGCTACATGATGATCCTGTACCTTAACACAAAACAGCCCGATTTTTCCACCGACAAAGTCCGTAAGACATTTGTACTGCGAATTTTCCATTTGCTGACGAAACATTGGCAATCGCACTACGTTCTTATGACAGGAGCAAGCACCTTGAATATCCAAAACAAACTCGTCATCTTCATTTGCGACAGTATCGAAAAATTTCAATATACACGATACTTCCAAGCCATCTGCCATTTCAATAACCGACCATGCCTCCTGATAAACTCTATTCGCTTCCTCGTTTTCTAAAATGGCGGGATATATACCTTTAAAATTCCAAAAATGGAAAAATGGTGTCCAATCAATAAGTGGCACCAATTCTTTTATTGGTAAAAATTTTTGTAAAATATCAACCTGTCCAAAATCTTTTGCAGCAAAACTACCGTACTTAGGGGCATTCTTGCGTGCATCTGCGAGTGAAACAAGCGGAATGTTCCGTTCTAAATAGGCAGTACGGATTGCCTCTTGCCTGTCCTTAACTTCCGCAATAGTCTGTTCTTTATTTGAAAGCAACTTTTGTGCGATATGGGCGGCACTCGAAGCATCCCTACCGTTAAAAACCCCGCCGTTGTAGAGAGGCGCGAGCTTTACAGCCGTATGTACAGACGATGTTGTTGCACCACCAACAAGGAGAGGAATACCCGTTTCAGCATTTTGCATTCTGCGACATAAATCCTCCATTTCGGACAGAGACGGAGTGATAAGTCCACTCACACCAACAAAATCGGGGTTTTCGCGTGCGACTGCTTCCATAATCGTATCATTGTCCACCATAACACCCAAATCAACTACCTCTATACCGTTGCACGAAAGCACAATAGACACAATGTTTTTGCCTATGTCGTGCACATCCCCCTTAACTGTTGCGAGCACCATCTTCGGACGTTTAGACACACCCGAAGTACTCGCCGCTTTCTCTATCGCAGGCTGTAAAATCTCTACTGCTGTACGCATAACACGTGCCGACTTTACCACTTGCGGAAGAAACATCTTTCCCTCACCAAAAAGTTTTCCGACACGTGCAATGCCGTCCATCAGTGGCTTCTCTATAATTTCTATCGGGGCAGAATATTGTTCTAACGCTTCCTGCAAATCATGCTCCAAATATTCCGTGATACCATGCACAAGCGAATGAGCGAGCCTCTCCTCCAACGAAGACAAACGCCACGCTTCTTTTTCTGCAACAATTTCGTTTTGTTTCTGTCCTCTATATTTCTCTGCCAATACGAGCAGACGGTCTGTCGCTCCACTATCCCTGTCCAATACAACATCCTCTACTGCTTTCAATAATTCAGGTTCTATATCATCATATACCTGCAACATTGACGGATTAACAATAGCCATATCCAATCCCGCCTCTATCGCATGATAGAGAAAGACCGAATGTATGGCTTCGCGCACAACATTGTTACCGCGAAACGAAAACGAAAGATTAGAAACACCGGCAGACGTTCTTGCTTTTGGTAAATTATTTTTTACCCACCGCACCGCTTCAATAAAATCAACTGCGTAATGATTGTGCTCCTCAATGCCTGTCGCAATAGCCAAAACATTAACATCAAAAATAATATTCTCCGGTGCGAAATTCGCTTTTTGTGTGAGCAAATTATATGCTCTTTCGCATATTTCTATCTTCCTCTCAAACGAAGCGGCTTGACCGTCTTCATCAAACGCCATAACAACGACTGCTACGCCCAACATCCCAAGTTCACGTGCCTTTTGTAAAAATGCTTCTTCGCCCTCTTTTAGACTTATAGAATTTACGACAGGTTTGCCCTGTGTATTTTTTACGCCTGCAAGAAGCGTTTCGTAGCGCGATGAGTCAATCATAAATGCCGCTTTTGCAATGTCAGGCTCACTTCCAATAATACGCACAAAATTTTGCATTTCTTCTGTTGCGTTGAGCATTGCATCATCCATATTTATATCTATAACAACTGCGCCGTCCTCTATCTGCTTTCGTGCAACAGTAGCCGCCTCTGAGTAGTTTTTCTCGCGAATAAGACGTGCGAATTTTGCTGACCCTGCTACGTTAGCCCTTTCGCCGATGTAGGTAAAAATACGGCTTTTGTCGATTGCTACTGTTTCAAGACCTGCGACATACAACGTTTCATCTATAATGGGACACTTTCGTGGCGCAACATCTTTAAGTGCTTCTGCTATTGCCTTAATATGCGCTGGCATAGTGCCACAGCACCCGCCTGCAATATTAACTAATCCTTCGTCAGCCATTTTTCGCACAACACTTGCCGTATATTCGGGACTTTCATCATAACCACCCATGGCATTGGGCAGACCTGCATTAGGATAGATACTCGTATAGCAAGGAATTTTAGGCGCAATATTGCGCATTAGTCCGAGTAAATCGCTCGCACCAAACGAACAGTTCAGCCCAAAGCTAATCATCGGATAATGCTTTAATGTGGTATAAACAGCTTCGAGTGTCTGACCTGTAAGAATACGTCCATTACGGTCGTTTGCGGTGACGGAAATCATTACAGGGACATTTGTACCTGTTTCAGAAATAGCGTACAGCGCAGCTTTTGCATTAAGAGTATCAAAAATTGTTTCTACAAGAAGTATATCCACACCACCGTCAATCAACGCCTGAACCTGTTCCTTATAGGCATCTGCGAGCGTGTCAAAACCAATATTTTCAGCATTGGATGCAAGTGTGAGGGATTTTGAGGTGGGACCAATGCTGCCTGCAATATAGATTTTGCGGTCGGCATTGTTTACAACAGAATGTGCAATACTCGTTGCGGCGTTGATTATATCTTTTACATTATTTTCACATCTATATTCTGCCTGAGAAATACGGTTGGCACTAAACGTGTTTGTCTCTATAATGTCTGCTCCTGCATCAATATACTCTTGATGTACAGTGCGGATAGTGTCAGGGCGTGTAAGACATAAAATATCGTTATTGCCTTTCAGAGCAACAGGATGATTTTTGAATAATTCGCCCCTGAAGTCGTTTTCCATTAAATTAAATTTTTGCAGGGACGTGCCTGTAGCACCGTCCAAAATCAAAATCCGCTTTTCTAATTCTTCTCTAATCATATCCGCAAAGGTACAAATAAAAATCCCGACTACCTTTGTGAGCAGTCGGGATTAAAATTTTTAAAATGTAATTTTACAATTTGAATTTAACACCGAAACTTGCATAGGGTGTACCATAGCCACCATCAAATTCAAGGTTGATACCGAATTTGTCGGTAAAATAGTAACTCGTGCCAACGAGCAAGCCACCTGCAAATCCCGCACGAACACCGCCGTCGAAATAAAGACCTACACCAAGCATCGCACCTGCATAGACTTCCCAATTAGGTACTACAACATTGAAACGATAGGTTGTACGTGCCATAATGGGTGAATAAAGTCCGTTGAAACCAGGGAAAACACCGAAGCCGATACCTGCGTATCCGCCGATAGTGAACGCACCTTTCCATACGTAAGCGAGAGAGTAGTCATAGACAGCATTTACATCAATAAAGCCTAATTCTAAACCGGCACGAATACCAATAAGAGATTTTCCGGGTTCAGGACCTTCGTAAACGCCGCCTGCCTTAACAGGAATAGTCGTCGCAAATAATGCTATAGCAACGACAAGAATAATAATTTTTTTCATTTTTTTATAATTTTTGATTGATTACACAAAACTCGCACACAAACACACATACTCAACGTCCGCAATGCTCATTTCATTTTTAATAATTTACACAAAACTCGCACACGAACACACAAACACACATACTCAACGTCCGCAATGCTCATTTCATTTTTTATTTCTCAACAGCGCACCACGCTTCTACTTCCTCTACCGTCTTAGGTATTCTCGGACCCAAAAGCTGCGCTCCATCCTTTGTCATCAAAACATCATCTTCGATACGAATACCGCCAAAATCACGGTACTGCTCAACTTTATCGTAATTTATAAACTGCGTAAATTTATCCTCTTTCTTCCACATATCTATCAATGCGGGAATAAAATAAATGCCGGGTTCAACTGTAAACACAAAACCGTTTTCTAACCGTCTTCCAAGACGGAGATACGCAAGACCGAACTGCGACGAGCGTTTTATCTCATCATCATATCCAAAAAGATTTTCGCCCATATTCTCCATGTCGTGGACATCCAATCCCATAAAATGACCAAGACCATGTGGCATGAAAAGAGCATGCGCACCCTGCATTACTGCATCTTCCGTATCGCCTTTTGTAAGACCAAGTTCTTTAAGCCCGTCAAAAATAATTTTACAGGCGTTAATGTGATAATCACGATACGGAACACCCGCTTTGGCAGTCTCAATCGTGGTCATATTTGCTTTGAGAACTATCTCATAAATTTCTTTCTGCTTTTTGGAAAATTTGCCATCTACAGGCGTGGTGCGAGTAATGTCCGAACAATAGTGATTATAGGTTTCTGCACCCGCATCAACAACAAGCATCCGACCTTCGCGCAACAATCCCTCGTAGTGATGATTGTGCAGCGTTTCACCATGAACACTCACGATTGGTAAAAATGATTGACAACCATAATGTGAAGCCGCAATGCCTTGTAAAGCACCCGCTATCTGATATTCAAAAATGCCCGATTTAGCCATACGCATTGCAGCACCGTGCATTTGATGAGCAATTATCATAGCATTTTCTATCTCATGAATTTCCTCTTTACTTTTAACAGACCGTTGCTTAACAATAGCTTTTATAAGCTCCACCGACTGCATTTCCGCGAGCTTAGCCATTGGTGCAGAAAGCCACGCTGCAAGCCTTTCGGCGGTATATTTACGATAAGGATTTACAAAATGAATTTTACGATTGCTTAACACTGCTTTATGCAACAATTCTTTCAAATCATCCATTGAGCCTGTACGCGTTATCCCCACTTGTTCCGCCTGTTGTTCAATACTTGGCTGATGACCCATCCAAATAATGTCATCCATCGTAAGATTATCAGCATAGAGCCAATCTGTTTCGGAATCTAAATCCATAACACCTACTATATCAGATGTTTTTAAACCGAAAAAGTAGAGAAAATTACTATCCTGACGAAACGGATATGTATTACTCTTATAGTTTGCAGGAGCTTCGCTATTGGCAGGAAAAACGACAAGACCCTTTTCCATGTCCTTATGCAATTGATCTCGACGAGAGGTATAAGTTTTTTTGTCAAACATATTTTCTACAATAAATTTGGGTTGCAAAGATACGATTAAGTCGAGTAAATTGCAAACTTAGGTGCTTTTGCAATTTGAGGTGCTGTAAATTATTAATAACTAAAAAATACTCATAAAGGCTTCTAAAAAATTTCTTACCTTTGTCCTTATGAAGATTAAAATTATAATGATTTTATTTGCGTTGTTCGCTATTGTTGGCTGCAACCAGAGGGACAGCCAAATTCTGTCGCGCGAAACCATGACTGACTTGCTCGTTGATATTCGCATTTCCGAAAGTAGAATACAACAGTATAGTGTCAAAAATTATAAGGTAGAAGACATTAAAAAACAGTCAATTATAATTTACAGAGAAGTCTTTAACAAGCACAACACAACATATTCTCAATATCAGAAAAGTGTTGAATGGTATATGAAGAACTCGAAAATTTTTAAGGAAATTTCCGAAGAAGCTGATAAAAGACTTGTTGAAATGCGCGACAGCCGTGAGTAAAACTTCACTTTCGGACATAAAAAAAGTTGGATTAAAAAAACTTCTTGACTACCGCGAACTCTCTGAACGGTATCCGTACTGTTCGTGCGCCAAAGTGCTTTATCTGCTATCACTGAAAAAGTTAGAAGACCCTGATTTTAATAAAGTTCTTTCGCAAACGGCAATCTCTGTTCCTGATAGAAAATATTTAGCTTCTCTTTTAGAAAATTTCTCACCCAAATTACCAATATCGGTTAGACAAAATGTTAAGAGCACTGCGGATAACCGCTTTTTCAGTTTTACGCCTGTCGCGGATGATAATACTGTTTCTATATACAAGACTGTTTCGGGTAATGTGGGAGTTGCTGAAAATGTTGCTTTATCGGATAACGCAGGAGCCTCTACAAATACTACTTTGTCTAACATTCTTTTTGGTCGCAAGTCGCAAACAGAAAGCACTGTTGGTGACACAGATTTTGGTCGCAAGTCGCAAACAGGAAGCACTGTTGGTGGCACAGATTTTGGTCGCAAATTGCAAACAGAAAGCCACATTGATATTGACAGATTTTTGAGTGATCCGAAAAAACATCAGCCTGTTCGCGTTGATAAAAACAAAGACTATTCTCAAATTAAAATAGATAATTCTTCCACAAAAGAAGATTTATCTATTGGGACGGAAGCAATGGCTAAACTCTATGCAGAACAAGGCAATCCGAGAAAAGCATTAGCGATATATCGCAATTTAATTGCAAAATATCCCGAAAAAATTCTCTATTACAACAGTCTTATCAGAAAATTACAACTAAGCGCGAGGTAAAATGTATTCGATAATAACAAGTATTCGCAATTTTCTTTTTGACAGAGGAATTTTATTGCACGAAAAAACATTTGAGATACCTGTTATAAGCGTGGGCAATTTAGAAATGGGCGGAACAGGCAAAACGCCTATGGTGGAATATTTGGTTCGGCGACTCGGTGCGCACGGTGAGGACTACATCGGCATTGTCACTCGTGGTTACGGAAGAAAAACGAGCAATCCTCTGCTCGCTGTTGCCACAAGCACTGCCGATGACATCGGCGATGAGCCGTTACAATATCTGCAAGAATTTGGAAACAAAATTTCCCTGTATATAGACAGCAACCGTGTGCGTGGAATTTCAAATCTGATAAGATTAAAACCGCAAACAAACATCATTATTTTAGATGACGCTTTTCAACACCGCTACGTAAAGCCATCTCTGAACATTTTACTTACAACATTTAATCGCCCATTTTTTAGCGACTATACAGTACCATTTGGAAGATTGCGCGAGAACAAGAGCGGTGCAAAAAGAGCGGACATTATTGTTGTAACAAAATGTCCTGTAACCATGACGGAAAGCGAAGCACAAGAAATCTGCAAAAAAATAAATCCTTTAGAAAACCAAAAAATATTTTTCACAACGCTCGAATACGAAGTACCGTCAAGCGAAAGCAAAAACATAATACTCCTGACAGGTATTGCACATCCAAAACCGTTGGTAAAATATTTGCAACAAGAGGGATTTATTATAGAGCAACATCTTAACTACCCCGACCACCATAATTACAACGCAAAAGAAGTAGCAAATTTAATGAATATTAAATATCCCATTTTTACGACCCAAAAAGACAAAACAAAACTCCCCGACATCCCCAACATCCACGCTGTAAAAATAGCCCATCGTTTTCTTTTCAACGGCGCAGAGGAGTTTGAAAACTCCTGCAAAATTACTTGAACAAACAAGCACTCTACAAAATTAGGCGTGTAGCAGGGGCACGCATTTTAATTTGTAATCAATTAGAGTAAAAAATAGGAACTTTTGGATGCCTAAATAATCAGTAACATTGCTGTATTTAATGCGTTTGCCCTGCACATACAGCATCTCGAAATGCAAATGTAATAGAATGTCATTCCGTGAAAAAATCACGGATATTTATTTTTATTCGTATCTTTACAGTCAAAAATTATAACACCCATTTATTATGTTATTGCGATTCAAGATAAAAAACTTTCTTTCGTTTTACGAAGAAACCGTATTTGATATGTTCCCGAACACCAAACGTGAAAAATTTTTGCACCATATCTATACGGATATGACCGTACCTATATTGAAACAAGCCGCTATTTATGGGGCTAACGGTTCTGGTAAATCAAATTTTATCAAAGCTCTGTTTTTTTTACGCGAATTTGTGACCCGCGATAATTTTTTGAAATTAGTTGATTTAGATGACTATATCTTCCAACTTACAAGAGATAAATCGCAAACTATTTCTTTTGAAATGGAATTTTATCATAGGAAAAGATATTATATTTATGCTGTGGAAATCAGCAAGAAAGACGTTTGGGAAAAACTCTCAATATCAGGATTAAATCAAACCGAAGATAAACTGATATTTGAACGTAAAGGGACAGACGTCAAATCGCCATACATTCAAAATGAGCCGACGGTAAAGCAACTGCTTTTAATGAATCCAAACTCTTCTTTGTTGCCCTTAAACTTAAAATTCCCTGTCCTTTCAAATACCGATGCCAAACATATATATGATTGGTTTTCAAAAAAAATGCTAATCATATCAATTAACAGCACTATTCCAATGCTTATAAACTTAATGTCTAAAAAGCCAAAATTATTGAATTTTGCGAATAACGTTTTTGAGAGTATAGGTGTTGGCATTGGAGCAGTAGAAATTAGCAAAGTGCCTTTTGAGAAGTGGGCTACTGAATCAAAAAATGCGACCGAATTACAGCAAATCATTGATGAAAATCCTGTGCAATTCAATCGAAATATTGCACAACTGCAAAACAATCGAAATGTGTTAAATATTACTGTAGATAAGGGAATTAAAACAGTACAGGAATTGTTATTCGACCAATTAGGACAATCAGGTTTTCGCAAGAAAATGAAAATTTCCGCCCAATCAGATGGAACAGTGCGTCTTTTGACTCTTATTCCTGCATTGTATGATGCTATGTATGAACAAAAAATCGTCTTTATTGACGAAATTGACAATAGCGTACACCCTAATTTGATGTTTGAGTTATTGCGTTTGTATGCTAACAATAAAAGTAATGGACAATTGATTTTTACGACACATACAACTAAATTATTAAATCAACAGGAATTAGTACGTCCCGATGAAATTTGGCTGGCTGAAAAATCGGAAGGCAATACTAAACTATATTCGCTTAACGATTTCAAACTGCATAATACGTTGAACATTGAAAATGGTTATTTGGATGGTCGTTATGGTGCTGTGCCTATAATGGATGAAATTAGCGTTGAGGTATGAGAAGTTACACAAAATCAAATCCCGAAAAGTCTGTTTCAGAGCCTAAACCACAAAGTAAAGCGGTTGAAATTGTTACCACAGTTGCGATAAAAGATGCAGGAACAAACTACAAAAAAGAAGACGGTGTAAAATCTCCCAAGTCTTTCTTTGTGATTGTTTCGGGTGGAGAAATAAGAGAGCGAGATTATTTCAAAGTCATAATGAATCAAGACAAATTTGAACGAATAAAGATAAAATTCATTGCCAACCCAAACTTATCCAAGAAAATAGATAAAGACAATAGATTACAAGATTTATTTGAAACTGCAACTTCTGAACAAGAACGATACAAATCAAGTTTAAGAAAAGAAGATGAGCCTGATAAAATTTACATAGTGTCCGATGTTGATGATTTTATCAATGACCTTTTAATTATACAGTCAAAGTGCGATAAATCCAATATTCAACTGATTGTCAATAATTCTTGTTTTGAAGTTTGGTTGTATTACAGCAGATTTAGCGAACAGCCAACTGACTTCAAAATTCCAGAACAAGGCGACAAAATAAGCAGTGCATTTAAAAGGTATCTTGGCTCAAAAGTTGAAGGAGGTATTGACCCGCGAAAGGCTATTTTTAACGTTGTTGTAAATATTGCGAATGCAAAGTCGAATTATCAAAAAGATGAAAATAGACTTCCTAAACTATTCTCTACCAATATGTTTTTATTGGCAGAGCAAATATTGCCATTTATCGGTGCAGAAATAGAGAAAATAGCAGATGAAAATGCACAAAGAATTGCAACACACAAGAATACGTCAATTTCACCTTTGCCAAAACAGAACTCTAATAACACTCCAAGCCGTACCCTATAAGGCTAAACAAAGATATAATTTGATGTTTTACTGTGTTTTTCTGCATAACATCGCGTAAAAACCGCGCTATATCCGCTATTTTGACAATGCTATAATACTTGAAGTTAGAACTATAATATGCCAAATATTTTTCTTACGCAACGTACGCGAATGCATTGGGTCTTTGTTTTCTTTCCGATATTTTACCTATCTTTACATCGTTTTAATTATGACTAACGAAGAAAGAATACAACATTGGATAGACCTCTCAAAAGAAGACCTGCGTACCGGCAAAACTCTTTTGCGAGGCAGGCATTACTTGTACGTTGGTTTTATGTGTCACCAAACTATCGAAAAGATATTTAAAGCATATTATGCTAAACAAAAAGAAGATACTCCTCCTTATACCCACAAATTAATTTTTTTGGCGCATAAAAGCGAACTTTATGACCTCTTAAGCGAAGAACAAAAAGATTTGATAAATGTTTTAGACCCACTAAACATAGAAGCACGTTATCCCGAATATAAAAGTGCGATTGCTAAAACATTAAATCATGCAAAATGCGTTGAATTGCTTGAACAAACAAAAATTTTATGGCAATGGACAGTAGAAGCGATATTATCAACAAAGTAAAAACGTACAAAGCCTTAGTGCAAAAAGATTTTCCTATGAAGATAGAGAAAGCATATTTGTTCGGGTCGTACGCCAAAGGAACGCCACGCGAGCATAGCGATATTGATGTTGCTTTTGTGGTAGATCATTTTGAGGGTGACTTTTTCAAAGTTATACCGCCCATCTGGAAACTTACCGAACAGGTGGACTTTCGCATAGAGCCGCACGTAATTGCTCGCAACACAGACTACGCAGGGATGTTAGACGAAATTAGGCGTACGGGCGTTGAAATATAGTGTCCATATTGTGGTGTTGTTTCTGTCTTCACTAAAAATCACAATCTTTTTCGAGTATTTCGTACATTATTTTCGGCATATCCCGCCGTATTGCCATTTTTCGAAGTATCAGTTTTTGAATTTCACATCCCAACTTATACGATGGCAGTCCTATTTCTGAACGCCGTTTATCTAAATTTTGAATATCACAAATTTGATTACTACTAATGTTATCATACATCCCATAAATGTAACATTTTCCTTTACTTAAACAATTTCTATCCACTAAGCAGGCGAATAAATCTGGATAACAATCTCCCATCCTTATATTCTCAAGCAAAATAGCTTTCATCTCTTCGATATTGGCTGAATCGGAAATATGCATAGTCATAGTCGATAAATTAGTATAAACAAGACCTCGCTGTACTCTATCGTATTTCTTCGTTTTAGATAATGGGTATCCATCCTTTCGTATAATTTCTGTCAGTTCTGCATAATTTATTCTGTCTATGCTGTCGTATTGCACCCAATACTTATTGCTATTGTTTATGTATTGTAACTCCTCAATACCTACATTACAGTCCTTTGCAGGCAGCGTTCGGTAATACTGATCATTATCATGCATTCGTTGCAACTGTACAGAAATAATTGTGTCTGGAATAAATTCATTTTCCGCCTGAATTAATGCTTTCGCCTCATAAAAATCCTTTCTTTTCAATAACCTGAAATTTTTAAAATCCATAAAATCCTTAATCTTATAGCCATAGTCGCTTATCAACTTGTTAATATATTGATACGCTTTGGTATAATTTTTATATAACAACGATAATTCCACAAACATTTCCATTTCATAGATACCGGGTATATCAAGTAATGGAATAGTTTGTTCTATTTCTGTCAAAATATTATATGCTTCTCGTTTATCATCTTTCAAGTATGAATATTGTGCTTCTGCAACTTTTGTGTAATATTTACTATTGATGTAATCTATGGAATTACTTGCTACAGATTGCGCGGACAAACGTACTGTGCCCAAAAGGACGATGACATAAATTACTGACAATTTTTTCATTTGCTATTTAGAATTATTATTGTGAAACTCAACCCATTTTTTCCTTAAACATTCAAATCTATCAAATACCTTAGCAAGTTCGTTGGGGATAAAAATACACCCATAATAAATTTTATATTAAACTACATCTCAATTAGTCGTTTTGAAGAAATCCGCATATCGTAACCTTTGCGTGTCAGTGCAAGTATTTGTAAACTTAAAGGAATGTGTAAAAGATAAATACTGATAGGCATGAGGCGTAACCGATATTATTTGTTGCTTGCCATTTATAGAAAACTGAATTTTTACACGAGATGTTTTATCAGGCGAAAATCCATCTATACAAGAACGTATCAATAGCTTTGTTATGGGTTTATCATCTATTTTTTCCAAGTAAAATTCAGTTCCTCTTTTTATCTTATATTCAGCCAAATCCATTGTAAATTCAGACAATATCCTGCCGTCTTTAATTTCATAATCTATAATTATAAATGGAAGCGAGAACATTTGTTTTTTTGACGTACTATCCATGCCTGCTTCTAACCCAAAGAAACCTAAACTTTGTTCATATTTTTTCTCACAAAAAGCATACGAACTTAGCAGACTGTCTAAGAATGGTACGATTTCACTGCTCGTATATTTTGCGAAATGTTGAAAAACACTGTCTTTGTCGAACGGTTGATTATCCTGTAACATCTCATTTAATACCGTTACAATATTTTTAGATGGAGCAATTTTCATAATTTCCAAGTCCAATAAAAATCCGACAGGTAACGCTGTGGCATAGAAGTAGTGTACGTTACGGAATGATGCGCGTTTGCGAGAATTGTACACCGAATTATCGCCAACAATTCTACTTAATGCCAAGAGGTCAGTATCCCTGTAAAGCCTTTTTAATATTGACAGTCCATCAACATTAGCAGTCAAAAATTTATTCGGCTTTAAATGTAATATTTCTAATGCTAATCGGTAACTTATGTAATCAACAATACCCTCGTATAGCCATAAATGTTCAGTCCCCAAATATCTGTCTAATGTTCTACGCGCAACAGTCATCTCTTTATCATGTATTTTTATCGGTGTGATTTGATGAACAAGTTCATGAATAAGCACTCGGATAATCGCATTTTCAAAATTACTGTTGGATGTATCATACAAGGAATATTCGTCAAACCCTATAACAGTAGAGTTTCTATGTTCCAAGCCACTGATATATTTCTTATAATGCAGCATATTTTCACTATAAAGCAGTATATGATAATTTTCCTCAAAAGCATCACTAAAATAATGTTTAACCGTTGAGCAGGCTTGTACCAACTTAGGCTTTAATTTTTGAGTAGTAAGCATCTTGTTTTCGGAAAAAATAGAAACGAAAAACGTAGTATTGCCACAACTAATACTCAACGTATCCCCCACACCATAAATCATAGGGCTATCCACAAGCTCGAAATAATTATCAGCTGTAAAAACATCATCTGCTTTCTGCAAAGATGTATATCCACTCCTCTTGTCACGATGGTCAGAATTAATAATATGTAATTTGTAACTCAAATGTTCTTTATTTTCAAAATAGCCAATAACAGACTGAAAATTAAGCAGATAAAAACTATCCCTTTTAATTGTCTGGCTACAGGTAGCACCATCGTTAGACAGATTATTTTCGACGGTATAAACTATTCTATTAATATTACTTGATTGCGGAATGAAATAATCCGTACTGTCTATTTTTTCACTGATTAAAACACTGTCATACACATCATAACATATAAAATCAGTAATATGTCGTCCACAATATTGCGTTGAATAAGTGCCATTTACCACTTTTGGAAATCTAAACACTGCACTGTCTTTTAAGCCATCTTTTAAGCCATCTTTTAAGTTGCCGACTTTTATTTCAACTTGTGCAACCCTGTTATCCTCAGTGTCAGAGAGAAATATATAGCAGTCCATATCCGCACTGTCAGGCACTCCTGAGCATGACAGGACGATAGCAAAGAGGACAATATACCCTTTAAAAAAACAGATACTTTTCATTAAATCTATCATAATGTTGTCAAAATAATTTAGTACGTGGCAAATGAACTATCAGGCAGGGTGCAATACCAATTCCATTTGACGAAAATAATAATTCTCACTGATACTTACAACATTTATCGAGGTAAATTATTAACAATTACAGTTAATCCTTTTTTGAGGTACTATATTATAGCGTTCCCCCGCCCCCTCGCAGAGCTTCGTGGGCGGGGTCGGGCTTTCGCCTGTATCTTTTTTGTCCATCCCGCAGAGCCATGCGCCACAAAAAAGGATGTCGGCTCAATCCCTAACGCAAGCCCCCGCACATCCCCCGCTTGCGCGGACTATGCCAAGCGTGAGCGACTTCATTGCGAAGCAATAATCCCTATAACGCGCCCCAACGCCCGACCCCACCCCAACAAGCAGCAACAACTCATCAACCACCCCACTCGCAACGCGCCCCAACGCCCCGCCCCCGCCCCCAACAAGCAGCAACAACTCACCAACCACCCCACTCACAACGCGCCCCAACGCTCGACCCCACCCCCAACAAGCAGCAACAACTCACCAACCACCCCACTCGCAACGCGACCCAACGCCCGACCCCCCCCCCAACACGCAGCAACAACTCATCCACCACCCCACTCGCAACGCGCCCCAACGCCCCGCGCATACAGCACCTCAATATGCAAATTCATAAGAAATTCTTGAATTACACACAGACGAATAAAAATTCCACAAAATTTATAAAGGAAATATGCCGATTTTAATGTAAATTTGCGTATGACAAAATTTTAATATTATGCGAGTAATAAGTTATGAAGAATTGCAGGATAATGTGGGGAAGTTTCTCACCATTGCAAAAAAAAATCCTGTTATTGTACAAAGAGGAAAAAAGATATGTTCGAGATAGCATATAAGCCTGCCAAATTAAAATGCGATGAAGTTGGTGAAAATGAAGTATTTTCCGACAAAGAATTAGCACTTATAAATCAAGGGCTTCAAGAAGTTAAAGATGGCAGAACCAAAGAATACACGCTCGCAGAACTCAAAAAGTTGATGGGATTATGATTTATCGAATAAAATTAACCGATTTGGCAGAAAAGCAGGTGTTAATACATAAACGATAAATTTTGCTTAAAAGATTTACAGACTTTTTGGGGATTTGAGCGAACATCCGCGCACAGGAATAGGAAAACCAGAACAATTAAAGTACCTGAAAAATACATGGTCACGTAGGATTGACAGTAAACACAGGATGGTTTATACAATAGAAGACGACATAATAACTATTTCTATTTTGTCGTTGCTCGAACATTATGGTGACAAATAAGATAAGTGCGTGAAGATGAAGACTAAGCGTTGTCGCGTGTGCATTAGAAACTGAAAGTGATGATACTTCAATTTCTAACGCATTTCATTTCCTAACGCACCTACAGCGACAGATTAAATTCCCACAGAAACTCCGAATGAGAGAGTATGACCTACAAGTTTCGGCATACCGACTTGTTTATGTTTATTGACATACCAATTCTCGTCATAGCATGGGATATAGTACGTGATAAAGGGGGATATATAGCCGACATCCATTGTCCAGTCCAATCGCAACCCAACATTTACACCAACAGTTACAGGTTGAACATATTTGAGATTTCCATAATCACCGTTGGCGTACTGATATTCGTGTACTAATGAACTGCTACCCAAAAAAGGTCCGCCTGTAAAAGCCAACGCCAGATTGCGATTGAAAGGCAAAACGTAGCTTCCATTGACAAAAAAACGACCACCGAAAATATCCAAACTGTTGTGTTTGTCATTTTTGGTAAAAGAGTGGTAAAAACTTCCACCAGCGTAAAGTTCAAACCTGTTTCTATTTATGACTACGTAAGATATAGATGTTCCGTAAGAAACAGTGGGACTTTTCATACCATCAAAATTATCTTTAAAATATCCATTCAATTTTGTCTGGCTCAAAAACGCCTCACCACCGATATTTACCCTGAAATGAGGAAAATACCGCTCATTAGAATTAGCTTTAGTCGTGTCCTGTCTGGGATTTTTTGCTGACAGAGATGAACAGATTATACAAACAACAATCATCAAAATTGTCTTTTTAGAACAAATCACACTGATTTGTCTTTTCCTTTCGATTTTTTTGTTCCTCATTTTTTTATATTTTAATGGTTATTAAGCTCATTAACAAATAAAGTCCAAATATAATCATTATTTCGGAAAACAATGCCACTCGGCAACACACCTCTCGCAACCGCTACACAGAATAGGTCGTATCATATATTCTTATCGTTAAATTATTCTGTCGGCATAGTGTATCCTGTTGGTGGCACGAGGTTATACTGCTTGCACCATATCCACAGTGGGCGCAATCCTTTTTTGCTCTAACAACGTGTCACCTAAATTAATGTCATTATGATTGTATATTGCGTAAGAAACTTCTGGACAAATAATAGGCATTGTGTCGTTTATTTTATATCCGCACAGCACCATATCACATTGCGCTTGATACGCACCCTCTTTGTCCCCAATTGCGAGATAACATTTTTTCATCGTTTCTACATCATTAAAGAATGGATAAAATTTGTCGAACGCTGTCTTAAATT
>JAISPZ010000131.1 GCA_031274555.1 Bacteroidales bacterium
AGCGAGAGGATCGTTTCTATATTTTGTCTTTTGAACCACAACAAAAGAAGCAGGAAGTGACTGTTAGAAATACAAAAGGAATTACAATTTAACAATTATAAGGTTATGGAAACACAAAAAGAGGATCTTGCAAAAAAGACTGAAACAATTTGCAGGGGTATGTTTGGATACAAAACAATTTACTGTAGCCGTAGAACTTCCTGTCAGCTATACGAAAACAGGTTGTTAGCAAAGAATAATGTCTCTGGTTTTGTTTATTTCTTCGCGCAATATGACCTTGTCAAGTGCGATAAATATATCGCAATAAATCCACACATTATGTAACGTAGAATGGAAGAAAAATATGATTTTCAAAACTATGACTCTGTTGAGGAGTTAAGGACAAAAGAGTGGTATCATGAGGAAGCCAACAATGGCAGGATGTCTATTAATAGTGTCTGTTACAAAGGAGTTGGATTATCCGATGTTTCTACGTTGGGTAGTATTGCCGATGGACTTTACAGTCGCTATGACATAGATATCAACCTGCCACTTAGTAATAAGATAGAAGCACGACTCGCAGAATATGATTGCTATCTGCTTGAAGATTCAGGCTATATACTCTATCCTGATTCTGATAGATATAACAAATTTAAAGAATGTGCGGGTATCGTTACCGATAATGAGCCTATATATTTCGGCAGTGTTGCCTGTATGGATTCATTGAAAAAAGAAGATATGCTAGGCAAGATTTACAATTCAGATGGACTTAATAAGGCAACGCATTTTATTGACAATCTTTTACTTGGCAAACTCAATGATATTTTGGACAGTGAAAGTGTTGAATATTTTAAAGAAAAACAGAGGGAGTATTTACAGCGGCAGGAAGATATTATTAGCACTGCAAACAATCCGAACGCAGCAAAAAATATAAATATTATGGAACAAAACACAAATCTTAACAGCAATGCCGACGCAATAAAAACGCCCTATGAAATGTGTTTGGATTTGCTCGACAGCAAAATTGATGAAGTGGAAAAGCTAATTGAAATAAAAAAACAGCACATTGAAGTTCTGGATCTGGAAAAAAACACTATCAAGGGCGAAAAGGCTATAGAGATAGATAAAAAGGCATTAGATATAAACCCAAAAAATAATAAAATTATGGAACAAAACATGAACCCAAACAGCGATGACTACACGATTGTAGCGGAAAACGAAATCGACAAACAAAAACCTACTGTTATTGCAGAGGTGAAGCACGTTAATCTCGAACAGGCAGCACCTGTTGACGAAGTTCCGTCAGTGACGGAAAAAACACCCATAGTACAAAAACCAAACATTAATCTCGAACAAGCAACACCTACAGAGGAAGTTGCTTCAGTGGCGAAAAAACCACTCCCGAAACAAAAGCCGGACATAATGCCGGAGGTAAACGTGAATGACAACGTCGATCCACTCTCTAATGGTCTGAAAAATTTTGTCGATAACAAAAACAAATTTCGCATTCCAGAAGATAAGCTCGGCAACGTGATGAAACAATTGCAAGACATCGGAGTAAGCATTGATAAACTAAGGGAAACAGGCGACTGGGACAAGATGTTGAATCATCAAAAGTCGGGCGTAACGAACGTTTGGATACAAGCAGATACCATTGGGACAAAAATTCAGGGACGAGGAAAACTATCACTCATGGGAGGTTTTGACGGGGGAGATTATGCGCTAAAAATGCACCCTGTAAAAAAAGAACTTGATGTATCCAAAATCTATGGGCAAGAGTTACCGGCATCAGCGCAAGAAAATCTTCTTAAATATGGAGTTGCAGGAGAGACGGTGCCACTATCATTCGGCGACAAAGAGCCTGTGCCTTGCCTTATTGCTGTTGATAAAGACACCAACACTCTCTATTCAAGAAGTATCGACAACATAAAAATCAAAGATAAGTTTTTTAGGCAAGACATAACGCCGGAAATGAAACAGGAACTCCTTGAAGGAAAGATGGTGCAAATGGAAAATCTGGTAAGTCCAAAAAATCCGGACAAGCCTTTCTCTGGATTATGCGCCTATGATGCTAATATAAAAGATATAAAAGTTGTAAAGTTTGAAAAAAATCTGCGTGAAGGACCTGTAGAAAGAGTAGGTAACGTGGTGTTATCTCAGGAACAGCAGCAAGCGTACGCCGAGGGCAAACCTATTTATATCGAAGGCTTCTCAAAAAAGGACAAAAAAACAGGAGAGTACGAGAAAGATGAGGATGGGAGTATTAAAAAATCAAATTTTTATGCCCAAAAAGATGCCGAAGGAAATATGAAGTTTTCGGCAACAAACCCGCTTGAGCCTAAAGTGCCAAAGCAGACCACAGAAGCACCTAAAACACCTCAATTTAAACCTAAACTGTAAGGTTTTTCGCTGGTCCGGACTGGCATCTGCTGTCTAAAGCAAGGTCGGGGTTCGACTCCCCGCAGCGAGCACATAACCAAAACAAAATATTATGAAACGAGCATGACAAATGTTGCCACCCAAAGACAAATGTTTATTGACGAGTTCTATACGACCTATTAAAAACAATTTATAAACGTATGAAAAAAATTACAACAGTATCAGTAACACCTGGAGAAAAATGTGATGACGCAATAGATTTAGTAATAAAATTTCCTGAATTTCATGGTGATTCGGATAGAGAATATCGCTTTGTGGTGAAAAGGGATGGTTATTTGTTTTCGGCGGAAGAATCTGGAATTGGTAACTATCTTGGGGATATAGCAAACATGGATGTAAAAAATTCTGTGTGGGCAAGAGTAGAAACTGTAAGGATGATTGCAGAGCGACAGAAAGAGTTTAAAGAGCTATTAGTGGCTTATGCAAAGGACGATAATTTGGAGGTACGACTTGAAGTTGTAAAGCATAGAGATGTTCCACAAGAGGCACTCGAAATTCTTAAAACAGATGAAAACGGTTTAGTTCGTACCATTGCAACAGGAAGAATAGAAGACAATAAATGTGATAGTGGCTTGCACTGTATTAAGTGTGACAGATACGAACTATGTGGAGGGCGAACGGCTAGACATCTGAAAGAAATAATTAACTCACGAGTTAAACAAGAATTGGCTAATGACGAACAAATGTCATTACGAATGAAAGAGATGACAAATTCTCGAATACAGGCGATTATAGATAAATTGAAAGAAGCTGTTTAATATGAACTCACCTTTGCAAACACAAATAAATTGGCCATCCGATGAGGACTTTATAAGTACCTTGTCGCCGGAAGAAAGACAACTTGAGGATAGTGGCATAACTTATATAGAGCGACAGTTAGTAGAGCGTGGCGAACTTACATTTTGTGGCGAAGATCTAACAGGTACGACCAAGATACAGTCTTCGGCAGATGTTGCTTTTCTCTTCAAAAATCTTGAATCTGCAGCAAATGAACATCTTTTCGCCGTTATGTTGAGACCCGATAATACCTATTCCGTACTATATTTAAGTACCGGTACCTCTAATGGGACTCTTATGGACAAAGGACAAATTATCTCTGCTGCTTGCGAACTAGAAGCGGACAGAGTAATCTTCGTTCATAATCATCCTTCCGGAGGATTAAAAGCGTCATTGCAAGACATGCTTACACATGGAAGTATCAAATCCGCGCTAAATCTTGTGGGCAAGACACTGCTTCCATCTGTTATCATAAACCTCGATTCTGGAAAATTTGTGGAGTTCGATAGTGGCAGAAGTGCTGAATTTTTAAAACGCGATTATGCGAAGAAAGAAATTAACAAAGCTAAAGTGTGCAGTTTTGACAAATTAAAACTGTACACTCCCGCCGATGAACGCACAAAAATTTCTTGTTCAAAAGATGTAGCACTGTTTCTTAGTCGTCAAAAGCGAGGAACAACGGGCAAGATACAGCTACTTACGCTGAATACTTCCAGCGTAGTCACTCGATACGCTTTGTATGACGATTCAATGCCGATAAAAGAATTATCTGCACAGATAATAAAAGAAACGTGTAAACATGGTGATAGAGTCATTTTATCTTCTAACGGTGCGCTAAACGAAGATGAAATAAAAATCATTCAGGATGATCTTGCCCTTGCGGATATTAAATTGCTTGATTTTTTATACGTTAAACAGGACAATGCTATTATTGACAACTATCTAAGTTTTTCTGAAGAGGGTCTGCTTCCTCTGTCCGAACCTGTATCGGAATACAATGACAAAAAAAAATATGTCAAGCAACCGAATTATGACCTTAACACGTCAGGAACTGCCGACAACGCAAAGGCAATTAATTTCCAAAATTCTAAAATTTTGCATCAGTTTCCGGCAAAAATTGGAGGCGTAGAAATAACAGCCGAAGTTGCACAACATGTCATATCAGGCAAAAAAGTAAAAGTACCCGGTATAAAACGTTGCACAGGTGAAATTGTCAATGGGTATCTCGAAAAACGCGACAACTACTATATTTTGTCGTTTGAACAGAAGCGACAGAAACAGGAAGTGAATATTAGGGATACAAAAAAGGGTGTTAAAATGTAAAAATTATAAAACTTTGAAACAATATGAAACTATCAGATTTATTAAAAGAATTTCGTAAAAAAGCAGTCAAGACTGGCAAAAATGTAAAAAGAGCATCAAAAACATTAATAAGGCGTATTTTGCCTGTTCAATCTGCTAAAATGGTGGCAATAAGGAAAATAAACAAAAAACCTTTTGTTTCGCTTAAAAAGTTAGTTGACAACAAGGGACAGATGTATGTTGGATTTGTGAAATCTAACCCTGCGACTTTGGATAAGAAAAAGAAGACACCACCATCGCATAAAATCTTGGCACCAGCAAAATAAGTTGTTGCATTTGCTCTACTGATAATGCCTCCCTTGGTTTTCTTTGAGATGTCTTTATTTTGATTTTCTTAAACGGGTAGTGAGGTATGCGAAGCAGTCCGGTGTCCTCGTCGTTAAATTCGTCGCGAGCACGGTTAAAAATGGCTCTGATTGTTCTTAGGTAAACAGATGTAGATTGCTCTCCTTTTAGTAACATTTGTCTTGTATGAGCCGTTACGTTACATTGGTTGGGTTCTTCTTTTAGGTAATCAATGTATTGTTGTAAAAAATGGACAGTTATCTCGCTAATGTCGATTTTGTCAGTTTTAGCAAATCGTTTAAGCGAATTTATTGCTGCTTGATAAATGCCGGTATTTCCTGTTCGTCCATCTAATAACATCTTTTTACAAAGATATTCCCCATATTCAATAAAATTAAGGTGAAATTGTTTGTTTTCTCTGGCGGTAACATATTTTATTACGTCATCAACCGACATATAAGGAAGCTGATCCAATATATCAAGGCATTTGCGACGATAAGTCTGAAGCAGTTCTTCCGCTGCTATTGAGAAAACAGAGTTCTTAATCTTGCCAGAAGAAGTTACGTCTTTTTCTGAAACTACCAGATCGGTAGAAAATCGTCGTTTTGTTCTTTGGTGTATCACTTGCACCTTAACACGAAAAGTACCATCTTTTCGCTTGTCTTCGACAAGGTAATGAAACGAAGTTGCCATATTTTATCTCTTTCATTCCGAAAAAAAATGTTTTCGGGAACATTTCGGCAACAAAATTACGAAAACTAATCGATTTTTGTTGTTTTTCCAATAAAATAAAGGGATAAAGATGAAACTTTCGAAAAAATAAAAACCATAAAACGCTAATCTTCAATCTTTTGAGTGGTGGAGAATATCGGATTCGAACCGATGACCCCTTGCTTGCAAAGCAAGTGCTCTAGCCAGCTGAGCTAATCCCCCCTTGTCTGATGACTTGAAGTGTCCCCTATAACCTCGCGCAGACTTCTAACCTTGCGCAGACTTCTCATAAGCCTTTCATAGTCTTGCGCAGACTTGAATTACGAACCTCTTTGTCATGCCGTAGTCTCGCGCAGATTTGAACTGCGGACCCCTACATTATCAGTGTAGTGCTCTAACCAAACTGAGCTACGAGACTGTGTATTATATTGTAAAATATTATAAGATCCCAAGCATAGCGAGAAAGACAACATCTCTCCAGAAAGGAGGTGTTCCAGCCACACCTTCCGGTACGGCTACCTTGTTACGACTTAGCCCCAGTTACTTGTTTTACCTTAGGACGCTCCTTGCGGTCACGTAC
>JAISPZ010000006.1 GCA_031274555.1 Bacteroidales bacterium
GCGGGTGAGCGGCGGGTGAGCGGCGGGTGAGCGGCGGGTGAGCGGCGGGTGAGCGGCGGGTGAGCGGCGGGTGAGCGGCGGGTGAGCGGCGGGTGAGCGGCGGGCGGTGCGGGCGGGGGGGTGTGGCAGGGCGGAGGGCGGGTTGTGGCGGGGCGGAGGGCGGGTTGTGGCGGGGCGGAGGGGAGTGCGGGGGCTTGCGTTAGGGATAGAACGGAAATCCTTTTTTGCGGCGGGGGTTTGTGGGGCGGGCAAAAAAGATTGGAGTGATAGCCCGACCCCGCTCCCAAGCTCGGCGAGGGGGCGGGGGAACGCCCAAATTTCAATTACGGCTTACGCGCTCGTTATTTGTGCATACCGTTTGTGCGTGTTTCAATTCGTCATTCGTAATTCGTAATTCGTAATTGATTTAAACTCCAGAATAGCCGTCATTCTGCGTGAGGTTCGGGTTGCGCTCAAGCTCTATCTTCGGCACGGGCTGGGCGTAGAAGGTGTTGCCAAGGAACGTTATGTCGCCAACACGTGTCTTTTTAAAATAGTCGGTCTCCTGCTGCCCTACTTTCCAACGGCGGATAGAAAACCACCAGTCGCCCTCGGCAAAAAGTTCTGCCCAGCGTTCGTACTTTAAAACATCGTTGGCAAGGTGGTCGTTAGCATCTATCGTCTTCGTGCGGTCGATGAGGGAGAGGTAGTCGTGTTCTGTCGCGGCATCGGGCGAAAATCCGTAAGCACGACGATGTACTTTGTTGATGTATTCCAGCGCTGTGGCGGGGTCTTCATCTTTGAGTGCTTCCGCATAGAGCAGGTAAATATCGGCAAGACGTACAACGTAGATATTCGCGCTGCTGCTGTAATTGATTTTGGCTTCCGTGCCATGAGTATTTGTGTATTTGCGATGTAAAAAGCCAAGCACGTCTGGATAGTTGCTTATTTCGGAAGACTTGTCATACAGGCTCTCTCTGCCGAAATCGTCAATAAAAACATCGACAAGTGGCTGACCTGTGCTTATCATAAGACGTGGGTCTGTAATGTTTTTATTGTTCTTGAGCGTTATACTTTCTTGGCGATAGTTCGGATTGAGATAATAGCCGTTTTTATCGACAGAGTCTTTCAACGCAGGCGAAAGGCTGTTGTAGTCGGCAAAAGAATAGGGATAATTATCAATAGACCTGTCGGCGTTAAAATTGTAGTTTGGGTTGAAGCTGCGGCGCGGGGTGGGCGTTCCTGTGTAGCCGAAACGCCGTACGTTTGCGTCATGGATATAGTTGTTGCCCCAACCGCCCATTACGGAAGTGTTTATATCGTACGAGTTTAACAGCGGGTCTTTGTCGGGAGTGTTTTCTCTGCCATCGCGGAAACGAACGTCCAAATTCATGCTCCATGGGGAATATACCATTGACATTCCACCTCCTGACGTGTAGCCTCCCCACGGTCCGTTCTGGCTCATATTTGTCGTCTGGTCTATCTCATAAATCGACTCTGAATTATATTCGTTGGCAGGATTGCCGTAGAACATATCCTGATAGACGTTGAAAGGAACAAGGGAGTAACCGCTGTTGTTTATTATATCTGACAGCACAGGTTTTGCCTCTGCAATGTCACCTGCCTGCATAAGTGATTTTGCGAGCATTGCTTTTGCGGCCCATTCGGTTGCTCCGTTTGTTTTTACATTGTAATCGACTAACAGCTCCGCCGCATGGCGGAAGTCGGAAATCATAAAGTCGTACGTCTGACGTGTCGTGGCACGTGATACCTTCATCTCGGAATAACTTTCTGGCAGCTTATCCATTATGGGCAGCCCTTTTCCGTCCAAATCTATCTCACAAAATATCTGACCATGCCAATAGGCAATGCCTCGATTAAAGTATGCCTGACCCTCAAGATAGTCGAGCACACCGCCGTCTTCGTTTTCTGATGGGGTCGCGTAATTTTCTCTGTAAAATTCTATGCCCTGCAACGCAGTGTTGGCGAGCGTCACGCTTTTAAAAACATCCATCCATAGCTGTGTGAGATAGCGACTGTCTATATCGGAATAATTGCGCATTGAACTTCCGCGCTCGTCGTACGAACCGTAGGTGTCGGAAGTGTGGTCAAGCAGATAGATTATCATCGGATACCAGTAAAATCCGTACAGCCCGATTGAGCGTACACCCAGATTGCTTGCATCGACAAGCAACTGTACCTGTTCTACGGATGTTGGAAAGTTGTCGGGCGAAATAGCGTTTTTTTGTTCTGGATCTAAAAACTTTTTGCAGCCAGAAAGAGCAATACACGCAACAACAATTATCAGTATTTTTTTCATGTCTTTGTAGTTTTAAAATCGTAAATCCAAACCGAACGAAATAAGCCGCGAGGGTAGGTATCTGTTTATATTATCAAGTCCGCGTGCAGTAGGGCTGCCGCCTATTTCGGGGTCAATGCCACTGTATTTTGTTATTGTAAACAGGTTTTGCGCACTGAAATATACGCGGAGCTTTTCCAAATGCAGGTACTTCGACACTTTTGAGGGTAAGGTGTAGCCAAGAACTATGTTTTTCAGTTTTATATAATCCCCTCTTTCGACAAAATACGAGTTTGCCGAGATTTGTTCGCTGCCTGAAAAATAGTTTTTGTTAGTGTTCATATCTGACTGCCACTTGCCGTCATCGCCAAAAAAGCCGCTGCGGGGAACGTCCGTCAAGCCGTTGTCACCCATAAACGACACATCAAAAACATCAACGGTTGTGTTGCCGTCTCCCGCAAATATCTGCGTATAGGGACGGACGGCGTTGAAAATCTCGAAGCCAAACGCTCCCTGAAACAATATACTCAAATCAAAACCCTTGTATTCAAAAGATGCACTTAGACCAAGTACTACTTTGGGCCAAGGATTGCCTATAAAGGTGTAGTCGGCATTATCAATATATCCATTTCCGTCCGCATCATAATAAATAAGGTCGCCAACTCCTGTGTTTGCATACTGATAGTAGCCTGTCGCTCTGCCTGCGGCTACTGCCATTGCGTTATATTCGTCCACCTGCTGCTGATTTTGAAAAATGCCTACCGTTTTTAAACCGTAGAACAAGCTCATAGGATTGCCGTTTACCGAACGTGCTAAAATTTGAGAACCGTTGCTGCCCTCAATATAACCGATTTCATCGGGGATACCGTCTATAATGTTTGAGTTGAAAGACGCATTTGCGCCGATGAAGTACTTGAAATCACCTGTCCTGTCTTCCCAGGAGATGGTTATCTCATGTCCCTCGTTTTTGACGAAGCCTGTGTTTACCCACATCTGCGCCGTCTGAAACTCGCCTGTAAGGAAGTACTGCGAAACGCCACCTGTCGCGGGAACTGATATTTGGAAAAGCATATCCGACGTTTTACGGTTGTAATAGTCGTAAACAAAATTCAGGCGGTTATTGAAGAAGCCTAAATCAACGCCTATGTCAATCTGATTTACTTCTTCCCATTTTATATCTTCGTTCGGGACTCCGACCGTTGTGAAGCCCTCGTTTGTGCCGAAGTGATTGTTTTCGTAATACGATTTCCATGCAAAGAGAGGTATATTGTTTTCGTTGCCGAGCAATCCCCAACTTGCACGTATTTTGAGATTTGAAAGCCAGCTGATATTATCTTTTATAAAGTTTTCTTCGCCTGCTCGCCAGCCGACATTTACAGACGGAAAATTACCCCAGCGGTTGTTTGGTCCAAAGCGTACCGAACCGTCTCGACGGAAGTTTGCCGTAAGCAGATATTTTCCTGCATAAGAATAATTGACACGCCCAAAGAAGGACATACTTCGGTCTATGTATATGTTGTCGCTCGCTTTTTTGTTTATGTTATCTGACAGTTGCATTGACTCTGCTATCGGAACAGGAAAGTCGTAAGCGGTCGCCCACATATTGTATCCGTCGTAGCGGGACGCTTCTGTACCGAGCATTATTTTAAATTCATGGTTTTTTATCTTCTTGTCGTAGGTAAGAGTTGCGTTATACGACAGAGAACGCGAAGTGCCTGCATTTGAGGTCATTTCTTCGGGATTATACCCTGCGCCCAAATCGGCTGCTTCGGTGAAAAACTGATTTGAGAAACCGTAAAATTCGCCCGCACCTGTGATACGCAAGTCAAGTCCCTTTATTATGTTTATGTTGATATACGCCTGCGGACGTACGGTGTAGCCGTTGTTCTGGTTTGCATGATATATATACTCGCGGGCGTAAAGGTTGGGTCCGTTGAGAATAAACGGTGTCTTAGCCCATCCGTTAGGTTCTTCGGGGTCGCGGGGTTCCATAAACGGCAAGGTGCGGAACGGTAGCACGTTTGTAAGTCCGTCCCCGCTGCGGGATGGATTTGTCTTGCCGACTATACCGTATATTGACTCCCCAATTGTGACATATTTGCCGAACTTATGTTCAAGGTTTGTGCGCAGAGTGAAACGTTCTGTTTTTGTGTCGATATACGTTCCTTTTTCGTTGTAATAGCCTGCGGAAATATAAAAACTTGTCCTTTCGGATGCGCCCGATACTGAAGCGTTGTATTCCTGTTCAATTCCTGTGCCGTACAGAAGTTTCATCCAATCGACATCGGGCAATTCGTTCACGTCACTCACGCCAAGCGAAGCGAGCAGTGAACCCGGGGCGTCGCTCATCATATCCTTTGCGCGGAAAAAGTCGTTTCTGTCTAAAAGTTTTATTTTTGTTGTTATGTTGCGAAAACCGACTCTTGTGTTAAAGTCGATATGTGTCTTCTCGCCTTTTTTGCCGCGTTTTGTTGTGATAAGAATGACCCCGCCTGCTGCTTTTGAACCGTAGATAGCCGCCGAGCCTGCATCTTTAAGAATTTCTATGCTTTCCACATCCCGCATATTAAACTCAAAGCCTGCGCCCTGCGCTATTCCATCGACAACATACAGGGGACTCATGCCGTTTGTAGAGCCTGCCCCACGAATGATGATGTCGGCGGAACTACCGGGTGCTCCGTCCTGTCTTGTAACCAAAACACCTGCTGCCATACCGCCTATTGACTCCGCTAAACTTTTTGAGGAAAAGTCCTTTATGCTTTCGGAATTTACGGAAGAAATTGCTCCTGTGAGTTCGCTGCGCTTTTGCGTTCCATAGCCGACAACAACAACGGCATCCATCATTCTTTCTATTGTGCTGTCAATTGTCGGGATGGGCTTGGTTGTACTGCTACTGTTTTGAGATGAGTTTTGGGGATTGCTTTGAGAGCTGTTTTGAGGGTTGCTTTGAGAGCTGCTTTGAGGATTGCTTTGGGATGAGAGGGATGAAACAGTTAAAAATGCCAGCGCAAAAGCACACCATCGGTTTACTTTTTGTTTCATTTATTTTTTATTTTAACCCCAAAAGATGCGGGGAGATTTATAAAAAAAAACGGGACCGAACTGTATGTTCGGTCTCGTTTTTATATACGCGCTTTATTACTTTCCTACTGCGATCAATTTTTTGCTTACCACGCTGCCGTTGGACATCTTCGCTCTTTCTACATAAATTCCTTTAACGGGAGGAACGCTTAATTTCTGTCCTAAAACGTTAAAATATTCGCGGGAAACAACTGTTGCGTTTGTCGTGAGGCTCACTGTTTCTATTGCTTCAGGTTCTAACGAAGCAGTAGCACATGGTGCAGCCATACCTGCTGTTGTTTCTGTGTACCAAGGATAGACTGGTTCAAGGTCGTCAGCATAGAAATTTTCGTCTGTCGCGTGAGAGCCATCGTAGGCAGCAGTTCTAAGATGAACAACTCCAAAATCATAATCAGGACGCACTCCGCCTTCGCCTGTCTGGCCTGATTTCCACCAGTCTATACCAGCTTCAGACTCGTTGTAGCAGAAACCAACAACCACTGCATGCCACCAATATACAGAGTCGTTTAGCAAATAGTTAGAAAGGTCTGGATTTACAGGAGCTGCACCAGCATTGGCAACTAAATATTTAAGGTTAATCGTTGCACCGTAAATGTTCCCCTCAATGTGCATTAAGCGTGCGTCTCCTGCATTGCCTAAATCGTTCCAGAAGTGTATTGCAAAGCTCTTTTGCGCACCCTCAACAGAAGGTGTCCAGTCGTTGATGAATTTCAAAAGATTTTCGTCCCCTGTAATATCAACCGCAAAGGTGAATGTTTCGTCCAACTGCGGGAGTGAAGAAACAATTCCGCCTGTTTGACAGTCATAAACATAGCTGTGATACCCTCCTTCAGCGTTCCAATTAGCGGGAACATCGTGGTCAGCTTTCGCGATAAATGCAAAAGCAAATAATAGTGTTGCAGATAAAAATAATTTTTTCATAATATTTATATTTTATTGGTTAATAGTTGCAACAAAAACAAAAAAGCACGCCCCGAAAAAATCGGAACATGCTTCTACGATACTTAATCAGCAAAATTTGCTATGTGCTGACTGTGCTGACGCGAAAAAATTATTGGGAGTTCGCGGTGACTGTGTCGGCGACCAAATTGGGTGGAATTGAGGGGAATGGTAATGATGGGGCGAGGGGGGGTTAATACGCTGTTATTCAGCGCATTGTATGCTCTGGAAATGCTATTATTCGACTTACAAAAAACACTCTCAATGGAATTCATGCTGCAAATGTACGTAAAATTCTTGAATTACATACAAATTTGTAAGAGAAGTCTATGTGAAGTTTGTCAATTTTGGGAATATATTGATATTTACCGAAAAAATTGTGGTATGGAAAATTGAAATTATGGAAAATCTTTTTTAGCCATTTCCAATAATTCTTGTTTTGTTGTCGGGCTGCTCGTCGTTGTCGGGTTGCTCGTCTTGTTGCTGAGTAATCGCAGGAAGCAAAATCTATTGCAGGAAGCAAAATCTATCTTTCTATCAAAAAACGGCAAAATCCCACATTATTCATATCAAAAATGTGTATCTTTGCCAAAAATAGATAGATATGGAAATAAATCGGGATATATTACAAGACCTTAAATTATGGAAGAATAATCCACATCGCAAACCGCTAATACTGCAAGGAGCAAAACAGGTAGGCAAGTCGTTTGTACTGAAAAAATTTGGCGAACAATGTTTTAAAAAATGCGTGTTGATTGATTTTGACCTCGAACCGGAACATAAAACGGAATTTGCTAAAACAAAAAATCCTCACAGGCTAATTTCCTACATTTCAGCAGTAAAAGGAATTAAAATCAATCCAAAGGATACGTTGCTGATTTTTGATGAGATACAGGAATGTAATGATGCGTTAAACAGTCTAAAATACTTCTGCGAACAAATGCCCGAACAGGCTGTTGTTTGCGCAGGGTCATTGCTTGGCGTGGCTCTGAAACGTGAAGGCACATCTTTTCCCGTAGGTAAAGTTGATTTCATGACCCTTTACCCTGTTTCATTCAAAGAGTTTCTCGCACTTTACAACAAACAACTGTCACAACTTCTTGAGCAACAGGTTGAGATACTGAAAAAAAAGGTTGATTTAGTTCCTGAAATAATTCATAATCAACTTATCGAAGCATACAAAATATATTTATGTTGCGGTGGAATGCCCGAAACGGTGGGTGTATATTTGGAAACATCTAACTGGAATGATATAGACAAAATTAGTAATCAAATTTTGACAGCATACACTTTGGACTTCTCAAAACATATTAACAATAAGGATATTCCAAGAGTTCACAAACTTTGGAACACAATTCATGACAATTTGGGAAAGGAAGACCGCAAGTTTAAATATGCCATGATAGAGAAAAGTGCGCGGGCACGCGATTATGAAGATGCTGTTGAATGGCTTACGCTCACAGGTCTTGTACATCGTGTTTTTGAAGTTCAAACACTCCGTCTTCCACTATCGTCTTGCAAAAACGCGGCGGCTTTCAAATTATATTTGTCTGATGTTGGTCTGTTGCGGACAAAATTTAGATTAGATCCTCAAACAATCATAAATGGCGACCGTCTTTTTATAGAATTTAAGGGTATTCTTACAGAAAACTATGTTCTACAATCTATTGTACGTCAATTAGGTCGCGACATTTTTTATTGGGTATCGGGCAATACTGCCGAGATAGAATTTGTTGTGCAGCAATCACAGAAAATTGTTCCGATAGAGGTGAAATCGGCTTTGAGTGTCAAACCAAAAAGTCTTTCGGAGTATCGTAAAAAACACTTGCCGAAATTGTCCGTAAGGCTTTCCTTAAAAAATGTAACCAAAAATGACGACCTGCTAAACCTACCTCTCTATTTAGTTGATTATCTCTCTCAATTACTGGGGTGTCGAGGGCTGTCGGCAGTAGGTGTCGGGAAAAAGCAGGGGCAACGCATTTAAGTTTTAAGCATATCAGGGTTTAATGCGTGAAAAGGGGGGCGTTTTTCAGTGATAAAAGTTGTTTCAGAAATGCACTGTTGGACTTAATGCAGGAACGTTATAATTTCCCTGATGCGTATAGTGGATAAATTTTTATATTCTGAAACTCGCCGAAATTTTCCATTGAACATCGAATACCGTACGAGCGTTGTTTCTCGTTCAAAAATATAAACAGACTTTGCATAGATCCTTTTGTACCAGCCTTAACTTCTACGGGAACAATATTTTGTCCCTGCTGTATAACATAATCAACCTCAGCCGTACTGCCATCTTTTTCGCGTTGCCAATAGTAGAGCGCGGCAGGCAGGCGATTGTTTTGCGATTTTACAAGCTCCGTTCCAACAAACATTTCGGCTAATGCACCTTTGTTGATTTGCTCTATTTTTTCGTCAAGCAACAACTGCGTTAGATTAAGTCGCAAAAAACGCTGATAAATCCCTGTATCAAATATCATCAATTTGCGGTAACGAGGATTGGTTTCGGATGCTAAGGGCAAGCCATTTGACGAAGTATGTGTAGCGTCATATACTAAACCTGCCATTTTTAACAGTTCGATACTTTCTTTTAACTGTGCATGATTTGCCGTAGTTGCAACTTTAGAATAGGTGAATTTTTGCCCTGTCTGCGCAATAATTGCCGAAAAAGTTTCTTCTAACCGTATAGCTGGCACACGTTGCTTATATTTTGCAAAATCGTTGAAAAGCGTTTCTGTCAATTCATCTAAAATGTTTTGACATTCGAGCAACGAACCGCCTGCTGCATATTTTGCTAAAACTTCGGGCATCCCGCCAATCACAATGAAACGCAAAAAAAGTTCTTTTAGTTTTTTATGAATTTCGTCCGACAGTGGGTTATCTGGCGTTGCCGTTTTCAGTTTTTCCAATAAAATATCTCGCTTCATTGCCATTAAAAATTCTTCAAACGAAAACGGATACATATACATTGAACGCACTCTACCAACGGCATAAGACGGAATTTCTTGCAAGGCAAATTCCAACAAAGAACCCGCTGCAACAACGTGAAGTTCGGGCATTTGTTCGTAAAAATAGCGCAATGCAGAAATAGCGTCCGCGCAGGACTGAATTTCATCAAGAAACAACAGCGTTTTTCCTGCAATAATGGGTTGTTCGTACAAAGCCGAAAGTTCATCACAAATCAGGTTCGGATTAGAATGACGTTCGAAAATTTTTTTTGCAATCGTATTGTCTTTGTTTTCAAAATTGATTTCCAAAAAATTATCAAAACTTTTGCTTAATTCGCGCACTGCGGACGACTTGCCTACTTGCCTTGCACCACGCAACAAAAGTGGTTTCCGACTTTCCGCGTTTTTCCATTCCTGTAAACAAGTATCTATATTTCTTTTTAAATAGCTCATAATAAATAAATTATCTTTAATTATGAATGTTCGTTTTAAAATTAACAAACGTACAAAGATAATGTTTTTTCTATTTTTGGGGGCAATAATAGCAAATATATTACTCTTTTTGGGGGCAATAATAGTAAATATATTAATATTTTTGGGGGCAATAAGTTCTAATTTTATGTTTCGCTTCAATGGTGGTTTCTAACGGTTCATTTGAATAATGCTTCTAACTTCGCTCAAACCATAAATTTTTAGCGAGTTTAAGCGAAGTATAAGATATTATATCTCGCTCAAACTATAGTTTTTGAGCGAGTTTAAGCGAAGTATAAGATATTATATTTCGCTTAAACTATAGTTTTTTGGTGAGTTTTGGCAAAGTATAAAACAATATATTTCGCTTAAATTGATATTTTTTGTCAGAGCAACCGCATTTAAATCACTCGCTCATCAATCCTGATGATTACACTTTTAGCAGAATAAAATAACAAAAGTGATTTTGTTTCAGACTTAAAAGCGACGTAGTTTTTGCTTCGCTTTTTTTGTTAGAGTGTCGCCTTTCTCGTTTACAGGGAATATAAAAACTCCGGCGACATATCTGCACCATTGCTCCATTCGATAGTCCAAGAGTTAAGTCCAAATTGAATAAACTTATTTCTGTCGCGTAACGGCTCGAACATCTTGCCATTCAAGAGTGGAAGAAAATTGATTTTCTTCTTCGTACCATCGTTGAATTCAAGGTTCATTGTATAATCTTTTAAATATTCAACATCAACAACTCGTAATAGTAAGGGAGTTTCCATAATTATACATTTTTTAATGGTTCAATAACATTCGGTTCTATACCTTTTTGCAAGTTTTCCCAATTTATAAAAAGTTCTTCTTTATGCAGTTTTACCCAAGTGGATACCATTCGGACAATTCTCACAGGCATCTCCCCTTTAATAATGCCTTTGTCAATAGTGTAAATGGCGTAATAATCACCGTATTTCATGTGAAAATGAGGCGGATTATGGTCATCCGCAAACATCACAATCACAACACCAAAAAATCTACATATTTCGGGCATATAGAACAAATTTTACAAAGGTAGTATTTTCATTCGTAATTGCCACGTGAAAAGCCTCTTTTTTCAGGGTAACGCATTATAAAACATACAAGAAATATAATCAATGAATTACATATTGAAATATTTCGCAATTTGGTAAAAATATAGTTTATTAAGTGTCCGCAAATAAGGCAATTGAAGTTTAAATGCGTTTGCCCTGATAACTGTCGAAATAATTATTGCAACTAAAAAATAGTTGCAAGTCAAAATAAAATTATTACCTTTGTTCTATGTCCAAAATTGATAAACTTATGCACGACTGCTTTCGTATCCAAAAGATTTCACGTACGGAGAATTAAAAACAATTCTTTCATTCTTTGGATATACTGAAATTCAAGGGGCGGGATCAAGGGTTTGTTTTTCGACCAAAGACCATAAAATAAAACTACATAAACCACATCCAAATAGCATATTAAAGCATTATCAATTAGATTTAGTCATTGAGGAGTTAAAGGAAAAAGGTTTAATATAAAAAACTAATAAATTATGAATGACGTACTTGCATATAAAGGATTTATCGGCTCAGTTCATTTTTCCGCCGATGATAATGTTTTCTTTGGAAAAGTAGAGGGAATTAACGACCTTGTTACTTTTGAGGGATATACAGTTCAGGAACTTAAAAATGCTTTTCATTATATGGTGGACGAGCATATTAAAGATTGTGAACAAGAGAATAAGCCTGTAGAAAAAAGTTATAAGGGTAGTTTCAATATCCGCATAAGCCCAAATTTGCATAAACGTGTTGCTCTTTTCGCAAAAAGTCGCGGTATTTCTATTAATTCCTACATAAAAAATACGTTAGAAAAAAATTTCGATCTGGTATAAGTTCAAGCGTTATCTTAACATTTTTTTAGATTTGATTTCTGTGCTTTCGCCGTATTTTTTCACTTGTTTCAAAAAGTTAGTTAAATGTGGCAAAAATTAAAGTGCATTTGAACAATGCTTCTAACTTTGTTCAAGCCATAGTTTTTTGATGAGTTTTGGCAAAGTATAAGATATTATATTTCGCTCAAACGATATTTTTTGAACGAGTTTAAGCGAAGTATGAGGTGTTATATCTCGCTCAAACGATATTTTTTTGATGAGTTTAAGCGAAGTATAAAATGTTATATCTCGCTCAAACGATATTTTTTGAACGAGTTTAAGCGAAGTATAAAATGTTATATCTCGCTCAAACCATAGTTTTTTTGTGAGTTTTGGCAAAGTATAAGATATTATATCTCGCTCAAACCATAGTTTTTTTGTGAGTTTTGGCAAAGTATAAAACAATCTCTTTCGCTCAAACGATATTTTTTTTGATGAGTTTAAGCGAAGTATAAAATGTTATATCTCGCTCAAACGATATTTTTTGAACGAGTTTAAGCGAAGTATAAAACGGCATATTTCGCTCAAACTAATATTTTTTGTATCTTTGCAGCAAAGTATAAGATATTATAATTATGCAATTACTTGGTCGTAAAAACGAACAAATATCTCTACAACAATTAGTTGAGGCTGAAAAATCTGATTTTTTGGTGTTGTATGGACGCCGCCGCGTTGGTAAAACATTTCTGATTAAAAAATTCTTTAATCAGGACTTTTCATTTTATATAAGTGGGTTGAAAAATACTACCCAGAAAGAAAATCTGGCAAACTTTAATACCGCACTGAATTTTCACGGAAAAATGCCCTATCCAAAAGTAAATTCCTGGATGGATGCTTTCCGTCAGCTGATACACTTGTTAGAACATTCAAATAAACGTGGAAAAAAGGTTGTTTTTATAGACGAGATGCCTTGGTTTGATACCGCTCGTTCGGGTTTTCTAACTGCAATTGATTTTTTTTGGAATACTTGGGCTTCAGGGCGCAGTGATGTTCTGCTCATTGCTTGTGGATCAGCTACCTCATGGATTATCAAAAAGTTATTAAATAACCGTGGTGGTTTGCATAATCGTGTTACGAGGCGTATGCACATTTCGCCTTTTACACTAAACGAATGTGAAGCGTTTTTTCAATATAAAAAAATACATTTCGACCGAAAATCAATAGTTGATGCATATATGATTTTTGGCGGAATACCTTTCTATCTCGAAATGTTTGAAAAAGGGTTGAGCGTGGCTCAAAATATTGATAATCTATTGTATAAAGATAATGCTCCGCTTAAAAATGAATTTGACTTTCTTTATTCATCACTATTTAATAATTATGAAAATCACATAAAAATTGTGGAGGCATTAAGTACGAAAACTAAAGGACTTACACGCGAAGAAATAATTACGTCGAGCAAAATTTCCAATGGAGGGGGATTGACTTCGATGCTCGAAGAACTGGAACAATGCGATTTTATTCGAAAGTATCAGAGTTTTGGTAAAAAAGAAAAACAGTCGCTTTATCAACTAATTGATCTTTATTCGCTTTTTTATTTCAATTTTTTGAAAAATAATAAAATAAAAGACGAACATTTTTGGACGAATTTTATCGACAATGCTCGCCATCGCGCTTGGAGTGGATATGCTTTTGAACAGGTCTGTCTGGCTCATTTACCGCAAATAAAACAAAAACTTGGCATTGCGGGTGTTTTGACCAACACTTCTTCGTGGCGCAGTAACGACAGGAAAAATGCAGCGCAAATAGACTTGCTGATAGAGAGAAACGATAGGATTATCAATCTCTGCGAGATGAAATATGCTGTGGATGAATTTGTGATAGATAAACGGTATGATGAAATTTTACGAAAAAAACGCACATCACTCTGTGAGCAGACAAAAACGCGTAAAGCCATTCATATCACAATGATTACAACTAACGGCGTGAAACGCAATATGTACTGGAACAACATACAATCCGAAGTAACAGTGGACGATTTGTTTGTGTGAAGTTTTGTGTATTTCTATGCGATTATATCATATACAAACGTTTGATTTTACAATCTGTCTATCGTTCAGTTTTTTCAATATCAAGCCCGATGTGGTCTGTATTTTTGCAAATTGCTGTTGGGATGTTGGGATGTTGGGATGTTGGGACTATCTGGAAATAGTGCGTTCGATAACGCCCTGCCCCAACGCCCTGCCCCAACGTCCTGCCCCAAGGTCAACGCATTTAAATTTTAAGCATATCAGAATTTAATGCTTGAAAAGTATCGTGAGAGGGGAATGTCGTTTTTCAGTGATAAAAGTTGTTTCAGAAATACACCATTGGGCTTAATGTAGGTCCCCTACAATTGTTGGAAGTTAGATTTACTATGATTTGACATAGACAGTTCTTACCTTTGCACAAGAAATCTATAAAAACCGCACAAAGCAATGCAAAAAACAATTACTACAGAAAATATTCCAATCAAAATGTGGTTGGACGAACCGGAAGAAGGCTCTTTGGAACAAGCTCGCAATTTGGCTAATTTGCCATTCGCAGTAAGTCATATCTGCCTGATGCCCGACACCCATCAAGGTTACGGTATGCCAATTGGAGGCGTGCTGGCAACCGACAATGTAATTGTTCCGAATGCTGTTGGCGTGGACATCGGTTGTGGAATGTGCGCTGTAAAAACGAACATTCGTGTTGAGGCACTTAATCGCAACCACCTGACCTCCATTATGTCTGGCATTCGCGAATTGGTGCCACTTGGTTTCGACCATCATAAAGAACGTCAAGACGAAAGTCTAATGCCGCAGGGCTTTAATATAGACGAAATGGTTATTGTTAAACGACAATATTTGTCGGCACTCAAGCAAATTGGCACGTTGGGTGGAGGCAATCATTTTATTGAATTGCAACGTTGCAACGATGGATTTTTATGGGTGATGATTCATTCCGGAAGTCGCAATTTTGGATTGCAAGTGGCGGAACATTACAACAAAATGGCAAAGAAACTGAATGAAGCATATTTTTCTAACGTTCCGTCAAAAACAGATTTGGCTTTTCTGCCGTTCCAAACCAATGAGGCACATTTGTATTACAAAGAAATGCAGTATTGTACTAAATTTGCTTTTGCCAATCGCAAACTGATGATGGAGCGCGTTAAAAGCGTGGTGTCTATTGTTCTATCCTGTGTGGCAGGCGCGTCAGGCGTGGAATACGAGCCGATGATAAACATTGCACACAATTATGCTGCGTGGGAAGAACATTTTGGTAGCAAAGTCATCGTACATCGCAAAGGTGCAACTTCTGCCCAACTTGGCGAAACAGGCATTATCCCCGGCTCGCAAGGAACAAAGTCGTATATTGTAGAAGGATTGGGCAATCCCGAAAGTTTTATGAGTTGCTCGCACGGTGCAGGACGTGTTATGGGACGTAAAGCAGCAATCCGCAACTTAGACCTGGAAACTGAAAAACGCAAATTAGACGAACAGGGCATCCTTCACTCTATCAGAGGCAAATCCGACCTCGAAGAAGCCTCCTCCGCCTACAAAGACATCGCACAAGTAATGGCTTTTCAATCCGATTTAGTAAAAATAAAGGTTGAATTAAGTCCGTTGGCGGTGATTAAGGGGTAGTGTTTTAAAGGCATACTTGCAATTTGAGGTGCTGTATGCAATTCGAGGATTTAATGTAAATTTGCAAATAAAGGAAAAACACAATGTTTCTCTACACTTGGGATTAAGAGAGGATAGTCAAAAGATAAGTACTATGAACACGATTGAAAATCAGAACGTAGAATATAAAGAAAATTGGCGAGATGAATATCATCACATAAAAAATGCGGCATTATTGTTGTTCGGCAAACGACCTTCAAAATTTTTCCCCAGTGTACAATTTAAGATAGGGCGTTTTGGAAAGGACGATACCGATTTATTATTTCAAGATTTGGTCGAAGGAAATATTCTTCAGATGGCGGACAATGTAATGGATATTCTAAAATCAAAATATCTGATTTCACCGATACATTACGAGGGATTACAACGCATTGAGCCACTTGAAATTCCCGAAGACGCTTTGCGTGAAGCAATTTTCAATTCAATCATACATAAAGATTATACAGGTGTTTTCATTCAAATGAAGGTATATAATGACAAGATAATTTTGTGGAATGAAGGTGTATTGGTTGATGATTATACAGTGGAAACCTTGCTCGGCGACCATTCATCGTGTCCGCGTAATAGAAATATTGCCAATGTATTTTATAAAGCAGGTTTTATTGAGGCGTGGGGGAGAGGTATCGGCAAAATTCGCAACGGCTTTATTGCTTCAAATCTGCCCGAACCGACATTTGAAGAAAAATGGGCGGTATGTGGATTACTTTTCCACGACATAATAATACAAATGAAGCAGTAAATGAAGCAGTAAATGAAGCAGTAAATGAAGCAGTAAATGAAGCAGTAAATGAAGCAGTAAATGAAGCAGTAAATGAAGCAGTAAATGAAGCAGTAAATGAAGCAGTAAAATTAACAGTGATGGAATCTAATATATTATCTATAATACGTAAAAATAGTACAATATCAAGAAAAAAAATTGCCACTGAATTAAAAATAAGTAATTCGTCAGTTTACAGAGGCATTGAAACGTTAAAAAAAACAAAATTGATTGAACGGATAGGCAGCGACAAAGGTGGCTATTGGAAAGTAATAGACAGAACCGTATGAAACAGGTGGCTTTTGTACATTCTCGTTCTCTGTAAGTTCAATTAGAAAAGTTATAATTTATGTTGTTTAAAAATCTAACAAATGACCTTGGGGGGCATTTGTCAGATTTTTAAGATGCTTTTGTGAAGATAATCTGTAAAAAAGGGGAACTGCACGAGTATTATTTACGAAAGGTTGCAGAAGGTAAAAACAAGATGTTAGTATTAAACGCCGTTAGAGCAAAACTTGTGTTGAGAATGTTTGCTGTTATAAAGTTTGACAGATTTTATGATAAAAATTCCGTTTTTGCCTTGCAAAAACCATAAGAATAGGGATTATTGCTTCGCAATGAAGTCGCTCTCGCTCGGCATAGTCCGCGCAAGCGCGTCCTCTGCCCTCGCTTACTCGCGACTTTGCAGCGGAAAGCCCGACCCCGCCACGAGC
>JAISPZ010000012.1 GCA_031274555.1 Bacteroidales bacterium
TACTCCTGGCAAACAGCTATCACAGCTATGTTCGTCGAGGGACTTATCTTTATCGTCATCACCTTCCTTAATGTCAGAGAACTTATCCTGAAAAGCATACCCACCAATCTCAGGTATGCCATCTCCGCAGGCATCGGTATGTTCATAGCCTTTATAGGACTCAAAAACGCTGGCATCATCGCCGCTAACCCAGCTACCTTCGTACAACTCGGTAAATTTACTACAGAATCAGTACTCGCTATGGCAGGAATTCTACTCAGCGGAATACTTATCGTTAAAAAAATTAAGGGAGCATTATTCTACAGCATCCTTATTATCGCTGTCGCAGGTATACCACTCGGTGTCACCACCATACCAGATGGATTCCTACCAGTCTCGGCTCCCAAATCGCTCGCACCAACCTTCTGTCAGTTCGACTTCTCTAATATATTCACTCTCGAAATAGGTCTTATCATCTTTACACTTCTGTTTATGAATGTATTCGATACGGTAGGGTCACTCGTAGGACTGGCTGCTAAAACAGGTGTCATCGATAAAGAAGGCAATATCCCTAGAGTCAAAGGTGCTATGATCGCAGATGCTGTTGGCACTACCTTCGGGGCTACGATAGGTACTTCTACCATCACCCCATACATCGAAAGCGCATCAGGTGTCGCTGAGGGCGGACGCTCAGGACTTACAGCCCTCGTCACAGGAGGATTCTTCCTACTCGCTCTATTCTTCGCTCCTGTCTTCCTACTTATACCCAGCGCAGCTACAAGCGGGGCTCTCGTCCTAGTTGGAGTACTTATGCTCGAATCAGTAGTCAAAATTGATATGGATGATATATCCGAAGCACTCCCAGCTTTTATCACTATCATCATGATGCTACTCACTTACTCAATCGCTGATGGCATGATACTTGGATTGCTCTGCTACGTACTCGTTAAAGCACTTTGCGGAAAACATAAAGAAATTACACCAACTATGTACGTACTCGCTGTACTGTTCGTACTTAACTATATTGTCGCGTAAATAATTGGGAGATCCTGAAACAAGTTCAGGATGACATGGGAAGTGCAATGCAACTACTATTGGAGGGGGTAGTGCAATGCAACTGCGTGGCGAAAGCAGCGTAACGCAGCCGTGCTACCTTTTGGCGAAGGAAGGGGAGATATCTTTTTAATTGTACCGAATCCGGTATAATTAGAAACAGGGAACTTGAAATTATGTTTTCAACTGTTTGTGACACAAAGATATATGTATTTTTAGCATAATAAATTAATGATTGCACCTATTGCTAAGATTATTATACCCATACATATAATGAGTAAGGTGGTCATTTTTTTGCCGAGAAATTTGGCTGTAATGATGATAGATGATATACAAACGGAGGATGATGCCAACGAAAAAACCATAGATGAACCGATCGTTAGGTCGGTAAGTGATAACAAAGGTTTCATTATTAGTATGTCAGCACCATTGCAAACAAAGACAGGAATCCCAATTACTAACATGATCAGTATGGATAACCATTGGTTGCTGAAATTGAAAAAAGATAGCATTTGTTTCGGATTAAACAGTTCTAAAGATAAAGTGATTAAACCGCCGACAAGAATGTAGGGCATGATCTGTTTCATCAACAACATGTTTTTTACAAAAATATCCCGGGTAAATGCAGTACAACCACCTGAGGGATTGCATGATTCGTATTTGCCATATTCCTCCTTGAAAAACTTTTTGCTTATCCATTCAACCATTATACCCGCACCCATCGACAAGATAAATGATGCAACTACACGTATAACAGCATATCGTATGCCTAATATGCTGAATGACATGATGACAATAAACGGATTTAGCAGGGGCGCAACAATGATAAATGTGATAATCGTCCGCAACGAACATCTTTGTTTCATTACTTCGATTAATGGTATCGCACCGCATGAACATATCGGAAGTACAGCACCGTAAACAAAAGCTAATAATTGATTCTTAGGAAAAAACCGTTTCAGTTTGTAGCTGTATCTCTCAATAATCGCTCCTGCAAAAATTCCAATTAAAATGATAAAAGAAATCTCAATAAAGTTTTCCCAACAGAGAAACAGCCATCTGGGTAACGTTTTGTAAATAATGCACAAAGCTTCGCGATTCATCGAATGAATGCCGTAGATGTTGGCATACACCCTGTCTGCAATGATAATAACCATAGCTGTCCAAACTATTGTCCGAGACAAAAGCGGATTTACAGGTTCTTTTCTTGTTATTTTTGTTGTTTCCATATTTATGGGTTGTATCTAAATTTTTCCTGTTGAGAGATAGATTGCTTGTCGTTACGCCTGAAAATCGTGAGTATGGCTTCTTTATTTTTATTCCCTTTGATCACCAATGAGATCTCTTTTTGCCAAAAGCCCTTCTTAATTTCTTCCCATTCCGATTGACTAATAACTGAGATACCTTTCTGGAATAACTTAGTCGTTTTCATTCCATCCATACAGGTTTCTTCGGGTGCTTTAATCCGAATGAGAAGCTGTATCGTGTCGCCGATATTATAAATCGTTTTTTCTCCTTTAAGATATTGAATATTAGCCTGTCCGAATGTATTCAAAGACAGCATGAAAAGGAAAAAGATTAGTATAACAGGTTTTAGCATGTTCATTCGGATACAGGTATTGCGTAAATCGCTTTCTCGGGACATGAACTTAGGCAGCGTCCGCAACCGATACATTCCTCTTTATTGATGACGGCTTTCCCGTCTACCATCGAAATAGCATCCTGAGGACAAACCGAAAGACATTTTTTGCATCCGTTGCACTTCGGTTCGTTTACCGCATAAAGAACTTCATCAAGCACTTCGCATGAATCCAAGATGGCTATTGATGTCGCTGAAATGATTACAGCGAAAATAATACTTTTAAGGAATTTTGTTTTCATATCGTCGCGGTATTAAAAATTAAATCGCATTTCGAGCCTGAAAAGATTGGGATTGCTTAACAGTTCAGGGCTGTTTACATATCCGTAAGAAGCATTTATCAACAGTTTATTGAAAAACTTCTTCCCTATCTCCATATCCAATTCAGTATTAGGGTTGGTTTTTGTCTGACCGACATACTGAATTTTTAAATGTGTCTTTAATTTAGGAATTGTATGTTTAACCGATAACATGTAGAATGGCATATCAGGTGTATCAAATCGCAAAACTGTTCCTGCTAAAATATTGCTGAACGAATTACTTGATTTGTTTTTATTTTTGCTTCCGCTCTGTCCATTATCGGCATTGAAAGTACCATAATATGCAGCACTAAAAACAGTACGGTGTGCGTTTTGCCACATAGAGGATTTTTCAAACTTGGCACAATAAATTAAGCCGGCATTGCCACCGGCAGCATATAGCAATTCGGGTTTCAGCCCATATCCGTTACCGATTTCAATGTTTGCATATACGCCACCCATTACCGCAGGCGGTTTTATCCAACTGCCAAATTCGCCATACAGCACCAAACCAACGGTCTCGATATTAACTAAAGACCGAGATTTTTCGACCCCTAAGCCATCGTCCGAAAACTCATCATCTTTCGCCGAAGGACGATAACCAACTGTCAGACCTGCTAAATTGGTTTGACCTAACGACTCTCCGAGTAGTGGCTGATTTATGTAGGGCAAGATGTCGTACAGGTAAGCCAGGTTGCAGAAGGTTCCGTTGCGGGCAAAGTGTTTGCTGACCGTGCCGGTAAAGAGGTTGATGTTGAGACCACAGGGAAAGGATTTTTTATGGCTTAAGCCTAATACACGCTCGTTGACTAAGTAAAGGTCATCAGAGAGAAGAGATTGCAAGCCAAGCGTAAGGGAACCTAAGGAATTAGTGTGATGGTAAAAAGCTTCACGCAGACCGGGAAAAATGGTGGAAGACTTTATTCGCAAATCGTAATCCCCCTCATACCACGTCTTGAAGCCACCCTCAATATAAATGGTGTGACGGGCGTTGCTGTAGTTTAATCCAAATAAACTCATCTGATTGAATATCAAACTGTTACTTATATAACCCGCACCACCCGTCAATTCAACTCCCCACATAAAGTTGGATTCCCCTATCTGGCGTAAACTCCCACCTAAACGGCTCGGACACTCCCATTGAGCTAATAACGAAATACTCAGCGGCATCAAAAACAACAAACTGATGATCTCTTTTCTCATATAACATTGCGTTTTATTGATATTAAACCTTTTTTGCATGTATACATACATTCCCCACACAGTATGCAATCTTCCGTGTTGATTCTTATTCCACCATCTACAGCATGAATAGCCTGCTGTTTACACGAACGAACACAACTCTTACAATTACTACATCCACCTCCGATCACAAGTCCCTTCGCTCCAGGTATTTTTGACACCCATCCTAACAACAAACCTACAGGGCAGCAAATACGGCAAAACGGACGGTATATTAAAACAGATGATAACAAAAGCAAAATCAATAAAATATATCCGGTTATGTTGGATGAAAATAAATTATAAGCAACTTTGAATGGATCGTACTTTATGAAAATATTGCTTCGGGTTATGACTAACTGCACAACTAATACCAACAATAAGCCGATTTGAATGTATTTTATTACCCTTTGAGACTTCGCTGTCGTAAGCCATTTCCGATAAGACAATCTGAATATAACATCCTGCAATGCACCCAAATGGCATAACCAACCACACCATGTCTTCCCGAAAAAATAGCTCGCAAACACTAATCCGACAAACCAAAGCATCGAAATAAAAGTAACAGGATTTCCCAACATGAAAAGTATGACCTGCTGCAAGCTCATAATCATACACGGACAAGCACCTTTCACAAATCCAAGATAGATGATTGAGGATAAAAGAATAAGTCCCCTGCTATCCCTTACATAACGATATTTAACGGTTAAACCAATGATCGCAGACAACATTAACAATACAATAGTCTGATATAGCAAATTTTTGTCAATGGACGGTTGTGAAACTTCCGACTCCTGATCCGAAAATTCATTTAATTGAGATGAAAATTCCGAAAACTCAGCATCGGATCCTGTTGGTAATTCAGATAAATCCTCAAACTCACCACCGGCAGCCAAAAACTCCTCCCCAACAAACAAATTCAGCGAATCAACAGTTGATAAGGCAGTTGATGAATCAATCAGGCAGAGAGTTAAATCGCATAACTGAACAGGATATTCCCTGTTTTTATATTTCTCTATTGCATAAACATACGAACCAATTACTAACAACGTAGCGGCAGAACCGAAAAATATGTATCTCTTTTTATGATATGTAAACCATCCAAATACTGTTGCCAAGACTATTACTGACACCAAACCTGCCATTTTTAACAAAACAGATGATCTTGAAGGCGCTTCTCCGCC
>JAISPZ010000024.1 GCA_031274555.1 Bacteroidales bacterium
TTACGAATTAAAACGAACGTTGCACAGGATGGGTATTAATAACGACAAAATCAATTACGAATTACGAATTACGAATTACGAAAACCAGCAACGGTCACAGGCACGAACAATAGGCACGATAATCAATTACGAATTACGAATTACGAATTACGAAAACCAACGGCAGCTATATGCACAAACAACAAGTGCGTCAGCCTAATTGACAATTAACAATTGACAATTAACAATTAACAACTAATTGTTTATAGGGCTTTTAAGGAGCGACTAAATAACGAAAACAACTAATTTAAAAACCTAAAAAAATAAATATTATGAATAGATTACTAAGATTATTACTATTGGGGCTGTTGTTAATGACGGCGAGCGTTGTTCAGGGAAAACGCTATTATGTGGGCTTCACTAATACTACCTCCGCTCCCGGTGGCAGCGTAGTCATTACAAAAACCGCCAATCTGGGTGCAGATCTGCTACGTGTTTTAGGTCCTGCCCCCTCGTACACACTATCGTCTGGCGACACCGTTCTTATTGCCGAGGGCAAATATTATCTCACGAGCGAGCTAATCATACCGGCAGGCGTTGTAGTGCAGGGCGGTTACAATCCTGACGCAGGCACAATTCTCACCCGCACCTATCCGGGTGCGGAGTATCCGAGCGGTGCACCAACGTTTGCCAATATGACCATTCTTGACGGCAACGCTTTCTTCACTTCTTCCCGCGCTAAGAAGCACCGCGTGGCAACCGTAAAAGGCACTTTGGAAACGTGCTACATTCGCGGTGGTCATACCAATGAACTTAACGGCACTACGCCTGAAAAACTCTACGGCGGTGGCTTGTACGTTGATGCTGGCACTGTTGTTTCTTGCATAATACGTGGGAATGTGGCGAACAACATCACAAGCCGTGCGACAACTCCTGCTCTTGGCGGTGGCGTATATCTTATAAACGGTGGCAAGATTTACAACAGTCTAATCGTCAATAATATGGCTAACAGGGGCTACGGCGTTTATGGTGAAGTGGGCTGCGCCATTACAAACGCCACAGTAATTTATAACACCTTTGCTCCGATAGGCGTTCTTGTTCCTGGCACCGGTCCCAACATTGCTGAAGATTCTGCCAACACCACCAACTATTATTATCATCAGGAACATGCTATAGGCTACAGCGACGCCAATTACAACACGACAGTAAAAGTTCAGCTGACGGACTTTTATCTTGGTGCGACCGAAACGACATGTCTTCAATATTGTGTTTTTCTCGCGGGCGTTGACTACAGGGTAGAATATAACAATATCATCCTTGCCGACACTTATCGTGATAGTTTGTGGACTTTAAAGGTTTATGGCACCGGAGCTTCTAAGACTGTCCGTGAATATTATGGTACAGACATAAGAGCGGACGATCAAAGTGACGAAGACTATTGTGCCAACGGCTATCACTTGTGTTACACCAATCCTAATTCTGATGTTAGTAATCCCTGGTATTTCGGTTTTCTTTACCAAAACAGTGGTATAATTGTTCCCAAAGAGCGGACCGGAGCTGGTACAATTCCTGATGATGACATTTCTGTTTGCTATGTTTCCTGGTATGGCAGTATGGCTTATTGTCAGTGGTTGGGTGGTAGCTTGCCCACCGAAGCTCAATGGGAATTTGCTCTCCGTCGTAAAAATGCGAGTCCTTTTGTTGCTCCCGACCCTAATGATACAACTATTGCCGGTCAGTCTTCTTCCTTACATAATTACGCATTTGCCTATCCTGGTTATGTTAGTGGTGAGCCTACTGATATAATTAAGAATTATGCATGGTTTTACCCCATCAGCAATGACGCTAGTACCGCTGCTGCTTACGGCGTCAGTGATATTCACAACCACAAAGTAGGTGAGAAGGAGCCTACGGGTCTGGGTTTATATGATATGAATGGCAATTTATCTGAGTGGTGTGCGGATCTTTATCCAGGAACGTCTTCTTATGAGATTTCGCATTATGATTATCCGAGTGGCAACGATATGATTAGTGGCGATGTTATGCTCAATCCTATCAACAATGCAGTCGGTGCTTCCTCTCCGCCCAGTCGCAGCTTCTGCGGCGGCAGCTGGGACCTAGACGAGACTGACTTGCGTGCTGGCCATCGCTGGGAAAGCTCCGCCGACTACTTCATCATGTATGGTTTCCGTCCTGCCTTCCTTTCCCCTTTTGCTCCTTAGTTCAATTAGAACTTGACTTTAGAACAATAAAAAAAAGAGACAGGTGAGTTCTTGTTCAGGAGTGAGCTTTGCGAACGACAAAATCAATTACGAATTACGAATTGAAACGAACGTTGCACAGGCTGGGTATTAATAACGACTGATAATAACACGCACGAACAACAGGTAGCCTATCGGATTGCCTGCAGAGGCAACCAATAATCCTAAAAATATTTGTGGACACTGATGTTTGCCGTCTTTTGAAAAACCTGTCTTGCGCAAATCATCTTCGTCGGACGCCTCAAAATAAAGTGTTGTCATATCATAAAAAACAACATTTATTTTGCCCTTTAAAACTTTTTTTGTGTGCTTGAAAGATATTTCTTCCACCTGAGTTTTTATATCACAAATATTAGTGGATGTATTTGTTTTATTATTCGCATTTCTTAAACATAAATTATCAAGAAAACGGTAAATCTTATCAGAACTATAGCAAATGCCTTGATAGCGCAAAAGATAATCTACCATCTTTAATTTGCTACTAAGATTAAACAAACGAGAAATAACTAAATTGCGAAACATTTCATTGTCAATCACACCATAACCTGTCTTGTCATACAAAGTGCCAAAGATTAGTTCAGGACCTGTAACTTGGAGATGGCTGTTAGATAATCCAGAGATAAATTCTTCCAAATATAGTTCATCTTCTTCAGCAAATAGACTACCGATAAATTCTTGCTTTTCTCGAATGAATTGGTGGGCTTTGGCTTCTAAATGGGACAATTCTGCCTCGGTACGACCTGTACCAAAACTTCGCATAACGCGGTAGCGATTTTGGCTCTTATCAATCACTTGAATACTCACACTTCCTGTTTTATTAGATTTTCGACGTACAAACATTTTGCAAAGTTAGTCGTGGGACACCTTTTTTGCAAATTTTCAATGAATAAAATACTGTAATTCAATCAAGATTTTTTTCGTAAAAAAAAAGTGCGGAAAACAGGAAGGGTAAAGGCAAACGTGTCGATATAGACGACTACAAGGATACCGTACATAAAAATGATAAGAAAATGACAATTCCTTTTATTACTGCGTATGAAACGCTTCACAAAGCTCTTGGATATGACGGAAATCCAGATTATAAAATTGTACAAAGAAGTATGGAACAGGGTAAAATGCTTATAAATTGGGCAGCTAAATATTACAGAGGTTGAGCCAAATATTACAGAGGTTGAGCCAAATATTACAGAGGTTGAGCCAAATATTACAGAGGTTGAGCCAAATATTACAGGGATTGAGCCAAATATTACAGAGGTTTAGCCAAATATTACAGAGGTTGAGCCAAATATTACAGAGGTTGAGCCAAATATTACAGAGGTTGAGCCAAATATTAATACCGGCAGGCAAACGAAATGGAACGCCCTACATTTTCACTTCAACTCTGCCTGCGAGTGAGCGACCGAGCGTGATTTCGTCTGTGTATTCAAGTTCGTCGCCGATAGAGATGCCTTTTGCGATAGTTGTAATGAGTATTTGCAGATGTTTTAGTTTTCGTGTGATATAAAACGCTGTTGTATCCCCCTCTGGCGTGGCAGGAAATGCAAAAATTACTTCCTTGACAGTCGCCTCACCGCCGCTGTCCACAACCCCATCTCTCGCCGCCTCACCGCCACTGTCCACAACCCCATCTCTCACCGCCTCACCGCTGTCCGTCCGCCCATCACCACCATCCACATTCCCATCTCTCACCACTTCACCGCCATCATCCGTCCGCCTATCACCGCCACCCCCTGCCAATCCTCTGCCATAGCTCACTCTCTCAACAAGTTGTTCAATATTAAGCTGAGAAGGCGACACGCCGTCCATAGGTGAAATAAGTCCACCCAAAACATGATATGCTCCGAAGTAAGTGCCTGTATTTTCGATAGCCATCACATCTCTAATATCACTTACAACGCAAATCATAGACGTATCTCTTTTAGGATTGGCGCATATTGCACATATTTCGGTATCTGATATATTGTGGCATACCTTGCAGAACAGAGTGTTATTTCTAAATTCTTCGAGAGTTGAAGCAAAGTCGTGCACCATCTCTTTATCTTGAGAAAGCAAAAACAATGCTTGTCTTAAAGCGGTTTTTCTTCCTATTCCGGGAAGTTTATTTAAGATTGTTACCGCTCTTTCTAAAAGTACAGATGAATAATTGTCCATTTTTTTTGTCTAAACATCACAAAACATCCCCCCGCCAACATCACAAAACATCCCCTCGCCAACATCACGCCACCTCCAACATTACGCCATCCCCAACATTACGCCCCCCCTAAAAACACCATGCGAATTTACGTCTTCCTTTTCTCTTTTTTCGCAGCGGGAAAGAGAATGTTATTCAAGATAAGCCGATAGCCCGGTGAATTGGGATACAAGTTCAAATCAGTATGAGGGTCGCCTACAAAATGCTGATAATCTTCTGGGTCATGTCCACCGTAAAAAGTCCACGTACCTTTACCATATTCACCATGAATGTAGCGTGCTTCGCCAAGTGACGCATTTTCCCCAAGAATTGTAACGCTCGACTTAATGAGCGACTTGCGAAATGCGGTTGTCTGTCCCATAAACGCTTTTATTATGCGCGTATGATTTTGGCATAACATAGTAGGTATCCAGTCCCATTTAGCAGAAAAGTCAAAAAGCGAAAAAAAATCGTTATGTTCATTAAGTGACTTCGGGCGGGTTTCTGTAACGTCAATACTCGACACCTCATATTGATAAGGATTTGTGACGAGAGTAAAGTTTTCAAACGCGAACGCCTTAGAGTAGTCAAGTTTAGACTGTGCTTGCGGGTCCATCGGATCGCCGTCAAAAGGATTTCCGCAGATGTCCACACCCTCTGCGGCAAGAGCAATATCATAACTGTCAGGTGCGGAGCACATCGCAAAAAGAAACCCGCCACCCATTACAAAGTCACGTATTTTTTGAGCTACTGCAAGTTTAAGTTGAGAAGCCTTGTTGAAACCATACTTTTTAGCTCTCGCTTCCGTTTCCGCAACTTGATCCTTATACCACTTTTGATTACCATATCCATACCAAAACTTACCGTACTGTCCTGTAAAATCTTCATGATGCAGATGAAGCCAGTCGTAAGCTGGCAATATTCCAGACATAACCTCATCATCATAAACCAGGTCGTATGGAATTTCCGCATAATTAAGTGCCATTACAACAGCATCATCCCAAGGCAATATTGTTTTAGGAGCATACACCGCCACTTTGGGTGCTTTTTGAAGTTTGACCTCATCTGTATTCGACTGCGGGTCAGCAATCTCTTGCAGTATGGCATTCACCTGCGCGTCAGGCAATATCTGCTTTCCCACGCCTCTGATGGAGCACTCTTTCTCTATTTCTTTGCTGTACGGCAGAAGAAAACTACCCCCTCTATAATTAAGAAGCCAACTTATTTCCCCTCCATTTTCCAAAACCCAGTATGCAACCCCGTATGCTTTGAGGTGATTTTGCTGTCCCTCATCCATATAAATTAAAATCTGCGAAGCTCTTGTTGGCAGGAACAGCGACAGCAACAGCAACAATATAATGTAAAGACATCGTTTCATAGACTTGCAAAGATACGAATATTATAACATTCCACCGCCCTCGCAAACTCGTGGGCACATTTTCATTTTGAAGTGTTATGCGTAAGTTACGAACACTGATGTCTGTTTTAGTTATTAACAATTTCCAGCACCTCAAATTGCGAATGTGCTCTCATTTAGCAAAAAATAACTAAAGTTTCGTTAATTATTTCTATCTTCGCAGACCAAAACACCGTATAATGCAATTTTACACCCCTCTTTTGAAGTAAAAGTCATCATATTTTGAAAGATGATATGCCGTAATTGGAATATTGGTCGAAAACAGTATTATAGAGCAACAAGGAGAGAATATCGCGCTGAAAATAAACGATATAAAGAAGATTTTGGATAGGGCAGGAGTGCAGTATTAACAAAATTTTTACCGTAATTTTCACATTTATTTAATAAAAAATAACTTTTTTTTCATTTTTTTTTGTTTATTTCAAAAATTTAACGTACCTTTGCAGTCCTTTACCGAAAAAACAGGTTTTGAAGACAAAATAAAGAAAATCAATATAATAACAACGTTGATATGCCAACAATTCAACAATTAGTTAGAAAAGGACGCAAGAAGCTCACCGATAAAAGCAAGTCGCCAGCCCTTGATTCCAGCCCGCAGAAACGAGGTGTTTGTGTGCGTGTTTATACTACTACGCCTAAGAAGCCGAACTCGGCTATGCGTAAAGTTGCACGTGTTCGTTTAACAAATCAAAAGGAAGTTAATGCCTATATTCCGGGCGAGGGTCACAACTTGCAGGAGCACTCTATTGTTATGATACGTGGCGGCAGGGTAAAAGACCTTCCGGGTGTTCGCTATCACATTGTTCGTGGTACGCTCGACACTTCTGGTGTGGATGGTCGCAAACAACGGCGTTCCAAATATGGTGCAAAACGTCCAAAGGCAAAAAAATAATTTATATTAAATTATGAGAAAATCAACTCCGAAAAAACGCGAAATTTTGCCCGACCCAAAGTACGGGGAAGTTATGGTAACAAAGTTTATCAATAACATCATGCTCAAAGGCAAAAAGAATGTTGCGCATACTATTTTTTACGAAGCAATAGATGTTGTTTCCGAAAAGACAAACGAAAATGGTTTGGAAATTTGGAAAAAAGCACTCACAAACGTTACTCCTCTCATTGAAGTTCGTTCGAGAAGAGTTGGCGGTGCTACTTTTCAAATTCCGTCAGAAATTCGCGACAGTCGCAAACAGTCGCTTGGAATGAAGTCGCTTATAGGTTACGCTCGTAAACGTAATGAAAAGTCGATGGCGCAAAAGTTGGCGGGCGAAATTATAGCAGCAAATAAAAGTGAGGGTGCAGCCTTTAAACGTAAAGAGGATATTCACCGTATGGCTGAGGCAAACAAGGCATTCTCTCACATAAGATTTTAATAGATAGAAAGACGAGAGTACTCAAAAAGTTATGGCACAAGATTTATCAAAGACACGGAATATTGGGATAATGGCACACATCGATGCAGGTAAAACAACTTGCTCGGAGAGGATCTTGTATTATACAGGTAAGAGTTACAAAATAGGCGAGGTGCATGACGGTTCTGCTACTATGGATTGGATGGTGCAAGAGCAGGAACGTGGAATTACTATCACTTCGGCAGCTACAACAGTTTATTGGAAATATAAAGATATAGATCACAAGATTAATCTTATCGACACCCCTGGTCACGTTGATTTTACTGTGGAAGTTGAGCGTTCATTGCGCGTTCTTGATGGAGCAGTTGCTCTTTTCTGTGCCGTAGGTGGTGTTCAGCCACAATCTGAAACAGTCTGGCGACAGGCAACAAAGTATAACGTACCCCGCATAAGTTTTGTAAATAAAATGGACAGAACAGGTGCGGACTTCTTTAATGTGGTGGGTCAGATTAAAGAGCGTCTTAATGCTAACCCGATAGTTCTTACTATTCCCATCGGTCAGGAAGATTCATTTCAGGGTATTGTAGATTTAATCAGTTGCAAGGCGTACGTCTGGAATGAGGAAGATAAAGGCTCAACTTATGACGAAATTCCTATTCCTGACGATTTAAAAGAGTCGGTAGAAGAATATCACAACGCATTGGTAGAGGGTGTCGCAGAGGAAGACGAAGCACTTATGCACAAGTTCTTTGAAGACCCCAAATCAATTACTGAAGAAGAAATGATAGCAGCGATCCGCAAAGCAACAATAGAAATGAGAATTACTCCTGTGCTTTGCGGTTCTGCATTTAAAAACAAAGGTGTTCAATATCTTTTGGACGCAATCGTTCGTTATCTGCCGAGTCCGTTAGATGTTGAGGCTATTGCAGGCATCAATCCAAAAACAGACAAGGAAGAAACACGCAAAGTTGATGCGAAAGAGCCGTTCTGTGCTCTCGCGTTTAAGATAGCAACCGACCCTTTTGTTGGACGTATCGCTTTTTTCCGCGTTTATTCGGGAACTCTCGAAGCGGGATCTTACGTTCTCAATACAGGCACGGGCAAAAAGGAGCGTATCTCTCGCATAATGCAAATGCACTCCAATAAACAACAACCACTCGAAAGAATTGAAGCAGGCGATATCGGAGCAGCAGTAGGATTTAAGGAAATTCGCACAGGTAATACTCTTTGTGACGAAAATCATCCTATCATTCTCGAATCAATGACGTTCCCCGATCCTGTTATTTCAATAGCGGTTGAGCCTGTTACTCAGGCAGATGTTGATAAACTTTCAAATGGTCTTATAAAACTTGCCGAAGAAGACCCGACATTCCAGGTTCGTTCGGACGAAGAGTCAGGTCAGACAATTATAAGCGGTATGGGCGAACTTCATCTTGACGTTTTGCTCGACCGTCTTAAACGGGAATTTAGCGTAGAGTGTAATCAAGGTCGTCCGCAGGTTGCCTACAAGGAAGCCATCACAACGACTGTTAAGCATCGTGAGGTTTACAAAAAGCAGACAGGTGGTCGAGGCAAGTTTGCGGATATTATATTTGAAATATCTCCCGCAGATGAGGGCGTTAAAGGTCTTCAATTTATTAATGAAGTTAAAGGTGGCAATATTCCAAAAGAATATATTCCGTCCATTGAAAAAGGATTTAAAGCAGCATTGGCAAACGGTGTGCTTGCAGGTTTCCCTGTAGAAAGTCTGAAAGTACGTATTATAGACGGCTCTTTCCACCCTGTTGATTCAGACGCTCTATCCTTTGAACTTTGTGCAAAGATTGGTTTCCGCGAAGCAGCCCGTAAAGCAAAGTCCGTACTTCTTGAACCGATAATGTCGGTAGAAGTTGAGACACCAGATGCCTACGTAGGTGATATTTCAGGTGACCTAAACCGTCGTAGAGGTCTGATGGAGGGAATTGAAGCAAAGATGGGCAGTCAGGCAATTCGTGTTAAAGTACCTCTTGCCGAAATGTTCGGCTATGTTACAGCACTCCGCACTATGAGTTCGGGACGTGCGAGTTCAACGATGGAGTACGCTTATCATGCAGAAGCACCTGCAAGTATAACAGCAGAAGTAATTAAACAAGCAAATAAATAGTAAGTTTATATGGGTCAGCAGAAAATTAGAATTAAGCTAAAGTCTTACGACTACAATCTTGTCGATAAATCGGCAGAGAAAATCGTAAAGACTGCAAAGATTACCGGTGCGGTAATAAGTGGTCCCATCCCACTTCCCACAAATAAGAAGATTTTTACAGTAAATCGCTCGACTTTTGTAAATAAAAAGTCACGTGAGCAGTTTGAGTTGTCCTCTTATAAGCGTCTTCTTGATATTCATTCAAGCAGTACAAAAACTATCGAAGCACTTATGAAACTCGAACTTCCGAGTGGTGTAGAGGTTGAGATAAAAGTTTGATAAATAGTAATAAAAAATAATATGTCCGGATTAATTGGAAAAAAAATCGGAATGACTAGTCTTTGGGATGCCTCCGGCAAAAATGTGCCGTGCACTGTGATCGAAGCTGGTCCTTGCGTTGTTACGCAAGTAAAGACAATCGAGAAAGATGGTTATGAAGCCATCCAACTCGCTTTTGGGGAGCGAAAAGAGAAAAGAACGCCCAAGCCGTTGCGTGGTCATTTTGCAAAAGCAAACACCACTCCAAAGAGCATGGTTATGGAGTTTTCGCGTTTTGAGGAGGGAAGCAGAAAGAGTTTTGGCGAGATACTTACCGCAAGCGTTTTTAGCGAAGGAGAATATGTGGATGTGACAGGAACAACAAAAGGTAAAGGATTTCAGGGCGTTGTTCGCCGTCACGGTTTTGGTGGTGTAGGTCAGCAGACGCATGGTCAGCACAACCGTTTGCGTGCTCCGGGTTCGGTGGGCGCATCTTCTTATCCGTCACGCTTATTCAAGGGACTTCGTATGGCAGGTCAGACAGGAAACGTACAGCGTAAGAGTTTAAATCTTCAAGTGCTTAAAGTAGTTCCTGAAAAAAATATAGTTATTGTTAAAGGATCCGTTCCGGGACCAAAGGGATCATATCTAAAATTAGAGAGATGGAGTTAAAAGTATATAACATTGAGGGCAAAGAAACCGCTAAAAAGGTGAACGTAAGCGATGTAATTACTTCCACCAAGCCCAACGACCATGCCATTTATTTGGACGTGAAGCAATATTTGGCTAATCAGCGTCAAGGTACTCATAAGAGTAAGGAACGTTCGGAAGTATCAGGCTCTACACGTAAACTTCGCAAACAAAAAGGTGGCGGTGGTGCACGTATTGGTGATATAAAATCTCCGGTACTTAGAGGTGGCGGACGTGTTTTTGGTCCGCAGCCACGTGATTACAGTTTCAAACTTAACAAGAAACTCAAACGTTTGGCGCGTCTTTCGGCTTTATCATACAAGTTGCAGGAAGATGGTTTGAACGTAGTTGAGGATTTTCCAATGGTAGCACCTAAAACGAAAGATGTGCTTGCGATTTTGAAAAATCTTGAATTGGACGGAAAGAAGACATTACTCGTTTTGTCTGAACAAAATCACAACGTATCCCTGTCAGCAAGAAACTTGCCACAGGTAGGCGTTATCAATGTTGCAGACCTGAACACTTATGAAATTTTGAATGCACAGAAACTCCTCTTTGTAGAGGGAGCAGTTGCTAAGTTAAACGAAATCTACAGCTAAATCTAACGAATATGAGCATTATTTTGAAACCAATCGTTACGGAAAAAATGACTAAAATTACCGAGAAATTAGGTAAAGTAGGTTTTTTGGTGGACGTAGCCGCAAATAAGGTCGAGATTAAAAAAGCGGTAGAAGAAATGTATAACGTAAAGGTGCTTGATGTGAACACTCTCAACCACGCAGGAAAGAGAAAAGCGCGTTATACGAAAGCAGGATTTGTGCAAGGACGCACAAATGCAACAAAAAAGGCATTTGTCACTTTGGCAAAGGGCGAAACAATAGATTTTTATAGCAGTATATAAAGAATTAAAAATTAGGAGTTAAGGATTTTACATTCTAAATTCTAAATTATAAAGAAGATGGCATTAAAGAAATTTAAACCGACAACGCCGGGGCAGCGCTTCAAAAGCATAAGCAACTTTGAGGAGATTACGTGCAGCACTCCCGAAAAAAGTTTGTTGCTTCCGGCTAAAAAGAGCGGTGGTAGAAACAATCAGGGCAAGATGACCATGCGCTATATGGGTGGCGGTCATAAGCAACGTTATCGTATCATTGACTTTAAACGCGATAAAGATAATATTCCTGCAGTTGTAAAAACTATAGAATACGACCCGAACCGTACAGCTCGTATAGCTTTACTCGTTTATTCGGACGGCGAAAAACGCTATATTCCTGCACCAAAAGGTTTGAAAGTCGGAACAAAAGTAGTTTCGGGAAAAGGTGTTGCTCCAGAAGTTGGAAATGCCCTCTATATGAGCGAAATTCCTTTCGGAACACTTATCCACAACATAGAACTCAACCCTGGTCAAGGTGCAAAGATGGCACGTAGTGCAGGTACTTACGCACAACTTATGTCGCGTGAGGATAAATACGTTATAGTAAAGATGCCGTCAGGTGAAACGAGAAAAATTCTTCAAGCATGCAAAGCCACTGTTGGCATTGTATCTAATGAAGACCACAATCTTGAGTCAGATGGTAAGGCTGGTCGCAGTCGTTGGCAAGGTCGTCGTCCTCGTAACCGTGGTGTTGTTATGAACCCTGTCGATCATCCTATGGGTGGTGGTGAAGGTCGTGCAACAGGTGGACATCCTCGCTCACGTAAGGGTATTCCGGCAAAAGGTTATAAGACACGCCGTCTTAAAAACCCGACTAATCAGTTTATAATAGAAAGAAGAAAGAAATAACTTTTACTAAACATTTAAGACATTATGAGTCGTTCAGCAAAAAAAGGTCCTTATATTCACTATAAGTTGGAGAAAAAAGTGCTTGCCACTGCCGATAGCAAGAGGAAAAGCACAATTAAAACATGGTCACGAGCTTCCATGATTTCTCCCGAATTCGTTGGACTTACAATAGCCGTACATAATGGAAATAAGTTTATCCCTGTGTATGTTACGGAAAACATGGTAGGGCATAAATTGGGTGAGTTCGCTCCAACCCGTATTTTCCGCGGTCACGCAGGCAATAAAGATAAAGCAAAGAAGTAATATTTCCTATAATAGAATAAAGATATGGGTGCAAGAAAACATAGAATGGCAGAGAAAATAAAGGAAGCGAAGAAAACGCTTTACGTTGCCAAGTTGAACAATAACCCCACTTCGCCGCGCAAAACGAGATATACTGCCGATTTAATTCGTGGAGTAGATGTGGAAAAAGCGTTGGCTATACTGAAATTTTCTCACAGAGAAGCTGCACCGAAATTGCATAAATTGCTTCGCTCAGCCATTTCAAATTGGCAGAACAAGAACGAGGGTTTACGCATGGAGGACGCTGGTCTTTTTGTAAAAGAGATATTTGTGGACGGTGGAGCGCAGTTAAAGCGTCTTCGCACCGCGCCTCAAGGTCGCGGCTACCGTATTCGCAAACGTTCCAACCACGTAACTCTTACTTTGGGTGCGCGTGTGGCACTTGCAAAGGCAGAAGAGCCGATTGTTGATGAAAACGGAGAAGTAAAAGAAAAACCTGTGGCAGCGAAAAAGCCTGTTACGACAAAGAAACCTGCGGTTGCCCGTAAGCCTGTTGTCACAAAGGCAAAGCCAATGACCACCAAAAGACCTGTTGCAGCCAAAAAACCTGCGGCGAGAACAACAAGAAGTAATAAAGCATCGTAATTTTTTTAATTGATAAATATAAATGGGACAAAAAACAAATCCTATAGGAAATCGTCTTGGAATTATCAAGGGCTGGGATTCCAGCTGGTATGGCGGGCGTAACTTTGGAGACGACTTGGTAGAAGATAATAAAATCAGAAAGTATCTCAATACCCGTTGGTCAAAAGCCGGTATCGCCAAGATCCTTATCGAAAAAACGCTTAAGCTCGTTACAATTACTATTTTTACTGCACGTCCGGGCATTATCATTGGTAAGGGTGGAATGGAAGTAGATAAATTGAAAGAAGAATTAAAAAAACTTACACAGAAAGAAATTCAACTCAATATAAACGAGGTTAAGCGTCCTGAACTCGAAGCAGTACTTGTTGCAGGCTCTGTTGCCCGTCAGCTTGAGGGACGTGTTTCTTACCGCAAGGCAATAAAGATGGCAATATCCTCTGCAATACGTAGTGGTGCGGAAGGGATTAAAGTTCAAATTTCGGGTCGTCTTGGCGGAGCTGAAATTGCTCGTACAGAGCATTTTAAAGAGGGTCGTACACCGCTTCATACTCTACGTGCAGATATTGACTACGCTTTGGCAGAGGCACATACAACGTATGGTCGTCTTGGCGTAAAAGTTTGGATTTGTCGCGGGATTGTATATGGAAAACGCGACCTTATGGTAAATTATACAGCTGCCGCAGCAAAAGAGATGTCGGGCAACAATGGATCTTCTCGTCCGGGTGGATTTTCAGGCGGACGTGGCGGCGCAAGAAATAATAGAAGAAAAGCATAATATCAATCACACAGCGATATGTTACAACCTAAAAAAACAAAATTCAGAAAACAGCAAAAAGGCAAGATGAAAGGCGACACCAAGCGTGGTGCTGAAATTGCCTTTGGGTCTTTTGGAATTAAGGCATTGGATTATACACTACTCACAGGTCGTCAAATAGAAGCCGCTCGTCAGGCAGTTACTCGTTATATGAAACGTGAAGGACAGATATGGATACGTGTTTTTCCTGACAAGCCCATAACGAAAAAACCAAATGAGGTTCGTATGGGTAAGGGTAAAGGTGCTCCTGAGTATTTCGTTGCACGTGTTTGCCCAGGCAGAATTCTTTTTGAGGCAGACGGCGTTTCGGAAGAAGTAGCGAAAGAGGCATTGCGTCTTGCTGCTCAAAAGTTGCCCATACAGGTAAAATTTGTTGTCAGAAGAGATTACGTTCCTGAATAATAAAAAAACTGAAAACTTAAAAACATACGAAACGAGCGAAAGAAGTTTTTATATGCAAGGTTCCGTATGACCTTTAAAACAGATATAAACAGATGAAACGAGTATGGCAATATTTGACACACAAGGACAGATGTCAATGTGCGAGTTCCATCTGACTTTAAAAATAAATATAGACAGATGAAAACTAATTTTGTAGCAAGAGAGATGTCGTTGCCGGAGTTAAAGGACAGGTTGCTGCTTGAGAGAGCGGAACTTGATAAAATGGTGCTTTCCCATGTGGTTTCACCAATAGAAAATCCTCACAGGATTGCAGAGCGTAAAAAGAATATAGCCCGAATTCTCACCGAGCTTCGTCGTAGAGAACTCGAAGTAAAATAAGTGTTGTCATGGAAAGAAATTTAAGAAAAGAAAGAATAGGTGTTGTTACAAGCAACAAAATGCAGAAGACTATCACTGTAATGGTTGAGCGTAAAACAAAACACCCTATCTACGGTAAGTTTGTAAAAAAATCTACCAAGTTCAAAGCACACGATGAAGAAAATCAATGCAATCCGGGCGATACCGTACGCATTATGGAAACGCGTCCTTTGAGTAAAGATAAATGTTGGAGATTAGTTGAAATTATTGAAAGAGCAAAATAAGATATGATACAGCAAGAAACAAGATTAGGTGTAGCCGACAATAGTGGAGCAAAATCTGTTCTCTGTATTCGCGTTTTGGGCGGTACAAGGAGAAGATACGCAAGTGTCGGCGATAAAATCATAGTGGCTATCAAAGATGCCATTCCTTCAGGCTCCGTTAAGAAGGGGACAGTATCAAAGGCAGTTGTCGTTAGGACTAAAAAAGAAGTTCGTCGTGCAGACGGCTCTTACATCCGTTTTGATGACAATGCAGTTGTTTTGCTTACTCCGGCGGACGAATTGAGAGGCACTCGTATTTTTGGTCCGGTTGCCAGAGAGTTGCGCGAAAAGCAATTTATGAAAATTGTTTCATTAGCACCTGAGGTGCTGTAAATAGAAATAGTTATGAAGTTTCATGTAAAAAAAGGAGATACGGTAGAGGTTCTTGCCGGTGACGACAAAGGTAAACAGGGGAAAATCCTCTTTGTCGATACGAAGAAATCACGTGCAACCGTAGAGGGTATCAACTTGGTATCTAAACATACCAAGCCGAATGCGAAAAGTCCGCAGGGAGGCATTATAAAAAAAGAAGCCTCAATTCATATTTCCAATCTTATGATTGTAAGTGGTGGAGTTGCTACCAAAATTGGTCGCAGGTTAGACGAAAAAACGAACAAATTAGTACGTTATTCAAAAAAATCAGGGGAGGTAATAAAGTAATATGAGATATATTCCGCGATTAAAGGAAAAGTACAACAAAGAGATTGTACAGGCTTTGCAGAAGGAGTTTTCCTATACTTCCGTTATGCAAGTGCCACGTTTGACAAAAATATGTCTTAACCAGGGCTTAGGTACTGCTATCGCCGACAAAAAACTTATTGATTTGGGCATAGAGGAAATGTCTGCCATAAGTGGACAACATGCGGTTGCGACCAAGTCTAAAAAAGACATTTCAAACTTCAAAGTTCGTAAAGGAATGCCAATCGGTGTTCGCGTAACCTTGAGAGGTAATAGAATGTACGAATTTTTGGACCGTCTTATCACTGTCGCGATACCACGTGTCAGAGATTTTAGAGGTATTCCCGACAAAGGATTAGACGGAAGAGGAAATTTCTCTTTTGGTGTTACCGAGCAGATTATTTTCCCCGAAATTGATATTGACAAAGTTGGTAAAATCAATGGATTGGATATAACTTTTGTGACAACCGCGAAAAGCGATAACGAAGCACGTTCTCTATTGAGAGAGTTTGGTATCCCATTTCAAAAAAGTAATAATTAAGCCTAAAAACAAGAATAGAAGGATATGGCAAAAGAATCCATGAAAGCAAGAGAGGTAAAGAGAAAACGCCTCGTTGATAAATATGCGGCTAAAAGAGCTGCACTAAAGGAACAAGCCAAAAAGGAAGCACTTTCTGACGACAACAATTACGAAGCGTGGAAAGAGTTGCAAAAACTTCCCAAAAATTCCACTCCTTGCCGTTTGCACAATCGTTGCAAATTGACAGGTCGTCCGAAAGGATACATGAGGACTTTTGGCATTTCGCGTATCAATTTCCGCGAAATGGCATTGCAGGGCTTAATTCCGGGAGTAAAAAAAGCAAGTTGGTAAAAAATTATAAGAAGAAGTTATTATGATAACAGATCCCATTGCAGATTTTCTGACTCGTATCAGAAACGCCAATATGGCAAAACATAAGATGGTAGAAGTACCTGCCTCGAAAATGAAATTGGCGATAGCCAATATTCTGTTTGAGCAAGGATATATTGTTAATTACAAGTTTGAAGACGGTGTAAAACCTACTTTGAAAATTGCCTTGAAATATCATCCTAAAACAAAAATGCCGGCTATTTCAACTATTTCTCGCGTGAGCAAACCGGGTCTGCGTCAGTACGCAGGATCAGAGGACCTTCCACGTGTGATGAATGGACTTGGCATTGCAGTCGTTTCCACCTCAAATGGTATTATGACTGACAAGGAAGCACGTGCTCAGAATATTGGGGGCGAAATAATTTGTTATATAAGCTAATCAGATAAAGAAGAAGCATTATGTCAAGAATTGGGAAAGCTCCTGTTACATTGCCCTCCGGCGTTACAGTGTCGGTCGCAGCTGATAATGGGGTTACAGTAAAAGGTCCGAAAGGCGAACTTTTTCGTCAGGTGGACCCTGAAATAAAGATTAACATACAGGACGGCGTTCTAACGGTAGAGCGTCCCTCGGATGAAAAACGCCACAAGGCACTCCACGGTTTATATCGTGCGTTGCTTTTCAATATGGTTACAGGCGTTTCGCAAGGATACACAACAGTATTGGAAATTGTTGGTGTGGGTTATAAAGCCGTAGTTACTGGTCAAATGCTTGACCTTTCACTCGGATTTTCTCACAACCTCTTTATAGAGTTGCCGATAGAAGTAAAGGCAGAAGCAATAGCAGAAAAAGGTAAAAATCCAATTCTTACGCTAACTTCCCACGACAAGGAATTACTTGGGATGGTAGTTGCAAAAATTCGCTCATATCGTAAGCCTGAGCCGTACAAAGGAAAAGGTATCAGATTTAAGGGCGAAGTGCTACGCAGAAAAGCAGGTAAGTCGGCAAGTTCCAAATAGTAGAGTTTGTAAAAGTAAATTAAAAGCAATATGGCTATTAGTAAGCAATATCGGAGAGAGCGCATTAAAATGCGTATTCGCAAGAAAGATACAGGTCTTTTGCCACGGTTAAGTGTGTTCAGAAGCAATAAAGAAATCTATGCACAGATTATAAACGACGCTGAGGCAAAAACTCTTGTAACGGCTTCCTCCAAAGAGAAGTCGTTTGATGCCACAGGCAACAAGATTGAGAAAGCCAAGGCAGTCGGGACGTTGTTGGCAGAACGTGCAAAAGAAGCGCAGGTTTCGCAGGTGTTTTTCGACAGAAACGGTTATTTGTATCATGGACGTGTAAAGGCTTTAGCCGATGCCGCCAGAGAAGCAGGATTAATATTCTAATTTCAAGGAAAGTATGACAGACGCAAACGTAAAAAGGGTTAAGTCCACTGAGATCGAATTTCAAGAGAAATTGGTTCATGTAAATCGCGTAACGAAAGTTACAAAAGGTGGTCGTACATTCAGTTTCTCTGCAATTGTTGTTGTAGGCAATGGCAATGGAGTAGTTGGATATGGACTTGGTAAAGCTAAGGAAGTTCAGGCAGCCGTTCAAAAAGGGGTAGATGACGCAAAGAAAAATCTTATAAAAGTCCCTGTGCTGAAAGGCACTTTGCCACACGAACAGTATGGCAAGTATAGTGGAGCAAATGTGTTTTTGAAACCGGCTTCTCCGGGTACAGGTGTTATAGCAGGTGGTGCTATGCGTGCCGTACTCGAAAGTGTCGGCGTAAAAGACGTGCTTGCGAAATCTAAAGGATCTTCAAATCCACATTCCGTTGTGAAAGCGACTATGGATGCTCTTTTGAAGATGAAAGATCCTTATACGGTAGCGCAGTTGCGTGGTATTGAATTAAAGAAAGTTTTTAACGGATAATTTTGGCAGTGATGAGTAAAGTAAAAGTAACACAGGTAAAAAGTGCTATCGACCATCCGGTGCGTCAGAAAAGAACGCTTGAAGCACTCAAGCTCGGACGAATTGGAAAATATGCCGAATTTGAAAGCAATCCGGCTGTTGAGGGTATGATTACAAAAGTGAGCCATCTTATTAAGGTGGAAAGAAATTAATAACGATTATTTAGATATGAATTTATCGAATTTAACACCGGCAAGAGGGTCTGTACGCACAAACAAACGTGTTGGGCGCGGATATGGCTCAGGTAACGGAAAAACAGCAGGCAGAGGTATGAACGGCGCACGTTCACGTGCGGGTTATAGCAAAAAGAGTGGATTTGAGGGTGGTCAAATGCCACTTTACAGAAGAATACCCAAGTTTGGTTTCAAAAACCATTCCAGAGTAGAATATAGTGCCATTAATCTTGACACGCTCGAAAAACTTATAGTTGAAAAAGGCATTACCGAATTTAATCTTTCGGTTTTAGTTGAGCATGGTCTTGTTTCTTCAAAAGATCTTGTAAAAGTACTTGGTCGCGGGGAGCTTAGTGCCGCCATTAAAGTAGAAGCACACGCTTTTTCTGGCAAGGCAAAAGAAGCAATAGAGTCGAAAGGTGGTTCTGTGAGTGTGGTGGCGTTGAAAGGTACTGTTGGCAGAAATGAAGTTGTCGAGAGTGAGGTTGCCAAGAGTGAGGTTGCCAAGAGTGAAACTATCAAGAGCAAAGTTGCCAAAAGCAAAGTTGTCGAGAGCAAAGTTGAGGTTGTCGAGAGCAAGGTTGAGGCTGTTGAGAACGAAGTTGTCGAGAGTAAAGTTGAGGCTGTCGAGAACGAAGTTGTCGAGAGCAAGGTTGAGGCTGCCGAGAGCGAAGTTGAGGTTGCCGAGAACAAAGTTGAGGTTGCTGAGAGCAAAGTTGAGGTTGCCGAGAGCGAAGTTGAGGCTGCTGAGAGCAAAGTTGAGGTTGTCGAGAGCAAAGTTGAGGCTGTCGAGAGTGAAGTTGCCGAGAGTAAAGTTGAGGCTGCCGAGAGTGAAGCTCCTGCGGACGAAACCATTGAAAATGATATAATTGAGAGTGAAAAATAATCTTTTAATAAGCTGATGTATGAAACGATTTTTTGAAACAATACAAAATATTTTCAAGATTGAGGAGTTGCGCAAGCGAATTCTTTACACACTTGGTATAATCGTCATATATCGTGTCGGCTCTTTTATTGTGTTGCCGGGTATAGACCCCTCGCAACTTGGCGCGTTGCAAAGTCAGGCAAGTGACGGGCTTCTTGGTCTTCTTAATATGTTTTCGGGCGGTGCTTTTTCTAATGCATCTATCTTCGCTCTTGGTATTATGCCGTATATTTCGGCTTCTATCATCATTCAACTTTTGGGAATGGCTATTCCATATTTCCAAAAGATGCAAAAAGAGGGCGAGAGTGGTCGTAGAAAAATGAACCAGATAACACGAATACTTACGATTGCCGTTACTGCTTTGCAAGCACCTGCATACTTGTCGAACGTTATGTCGCAGTTGCCGTCAGAGGCTTTTGTTCCGTTTAACGGTGAAGCACCCGGCATATTTTTCTGGGTCACATCTACAATTTTACTTACGGCGGGAACGCTGTTTGTTATGTGGCTCGGCGAACGTATTACGGATAACGGTATAGGAAACGGTATTTCGCTTATCATTATGGTAGGTATCATTGCTCGCTTGCCGTTTGCTCTTTTTGGTGAATTTGTTTCGCGTTTGGAGCAACAGGGTGGCGGACTTGTAGTGTTTGTGCTTGAACTTGTGGTGCTGATTGTCGTAATTCTGCTGTGTATCCTGCTCGTTCAAGGGACTCGAAGGATACCTGTTCAGTACGCAAAGCGTGTTGTCGGCAACAAGCAGTATGGCGGTGTCCGTCAGTATTTGCCTATAAAGGTAAATTCGGCGGGTGTTATGCCGATTATCTTTGCGCAGGCACTTATGTTTATTCCTATAACTATTGCGGGCTTTGCTTCGCCTGAATCTGTTGGTAGCGGCTTTTGGCGAACATTAATGGACTTTAACAGTTTTTGGTATAATCTTATTTTTGCTCTATTGATTATGGCTTTTACGTATTTTTACACTGCCATAACCATGAATTCACAGCAAATATCAGATGATTTAAAGAAAAATGGCGGTTTTATTCCGGGTGTCAAACCCGGCAAAAAGACAGCCGAATTTATAGACGAAGTTATTTCGCGTATCACGTTGCCCGGCTCAATATTTCTGGCATTTGTCGCTGTTCTTCCTGCTATTGTGCGCCTGTTTGGTGTAAGTACACAGTTCGCACAGTTCTATGGCGGTACGTCATTGCTGATTTTGGTGGGCGTTGTTTTAGATACATTGCAACAGGTAGAAAGTCACTTGCTTATGCGCCATTACGACGGTTTGACAAAATCGGGACGTATCAAGGGCAGGAGCAGTATGTAGGAGGTTATAGACTTGATTAGGATATATTCAGCGGAAGAAATTGAGCTGATAAGAGAAAGTTCATTACTTGTAGGAAAAACGCTTGCAGAGGTAGCGAAGCATATTGGTGTCGGGGTTAAGACAATTACCCTTGACAATGTAGCAGAGGAGTACATTCATTCCGTTGGTGCAACGCCCGGTTTTAAAGGATATGAAGGGTTTCCATACGCATTATGTATTTCGATTAACGAAGTTGTTGTGCATGGATTTCCCTCCGACTACGAATTAAAAGAGGGTGATATTGTTTCGATTGATTGTGGCGTGTATAAAAATGGTTTTCATGGTGACTCTGCCTATACATTTGCGATAGGGGAAGTTGGTGAAGAAAAAAGAAAACTTATGCAGACTACTAAGGAAGCGTTATACAAAGGGATAGAGCAGGCGAGAGAGGGCAATCGTGTAGGTGATATTAGTTATGCAGTACAAAGTTACTGTGAAGCGCAAGGTTACGGAGTGGTGCGGGAGTTGGTCGGTCATGGGGTAGGGGCACATCTTCACGAAAAGCCGGATGTTCCAAATTTTGGTCGTCAGGGTTCGGGGAAACGGTTGCGGGCAGGAATGGTAATCGCAATTGAGCCTATGATAACAATGGGGACTCACAGGGTAAGATGGGCAAAAGACGGTTGGGGAGTATTTACGCAGGACAGTTTACCTGCGGCGCACTACGAGCACGATGTGGTTATAGGAAAGAACGGTGCGGATATTCTATCAAGTTTCGATGAAATAGAGAAAGTACTTGCTGCGAAAGCAGTTTAAAAAAATATAATAGTAATAAATGGCAAAACAATCATCCATACAACAAGACGGTGTCGTGATAGAATCACTTGGAAACACTATGTTTCGAGTAGAGTTACAGAACGGTCATCAGGTAATTGCTCATATTTCCGGCAAAATGCGAATGCACTACATAAAAATTTTGCCAGGGGATAAAGTAAGTTTGGAGATGTCGCCTTACGACCTGACTAAGGCTCGTATAACGTTCAGACATAAATAGAAAAAATGCGGCGCAGTTTGTTGCTTATTTTGGTATCACTATTTGCCTTTTATGGCTGTGTGGTGGAGCCGTCTTGCTTTGAAGATGCTGCGCAATCGGAAGTTTGGTATGCCAGGAATACGCTTGATTACGCTGTGATGGTGCAATGTTTTTATACTCCGTTAGATACAACATCGGATACGTTATGGTGCGAAAGAGAACCTGTTGCTTGGTCGGAGCCGATAAATATAAATCCGAATGAACGAAAAATGATAATGGATTATGTTCAGCCCGTTTATATAAAGGTTTACCGTAGTGTGGATACATCATTGCTGTTGGAAACGCGTGATTTGAGAACTTGGCTTATGGATAAGGCATCAAATGGTGCGATATTACATTCCACATCCGATGACAGTGAACTTGGAGAATTGGGGAGTAATTTGCCAAGTAAATCTCCCTGTATTTATGAGGAAGCGTATTATATGGAAAATTCCCGATATTTGCTTGAGAACGTTCCTTGGGATGTTTATCCGATATGGTTTGATAAATACGGTTGTGCAGAAAGAGATGAAAGTTATTGGGAGGGACGAAAGACAGATTACGAGTACACAGCGAACGGATATGCGATTGTGCAGTGTATCACGTTTGACAAAAACAAAGCACCGTTTAATTGAAATAATAAAGTAAACAATATAGAATATATAGTATGAAAGTAAGACCATCAGTGAAGAAACGCTCGCCCGAATGTAAGATTGTTCGGAGGAATGGGCGCATTTATGTAATTAACAAGAAAAATCCCAAGTTTAAACAAAGACAAGGATAATAAAAAGTATTTAATATGGCACGTATTGCTGGTATCGACTTACCTAAAAACAAAAGAGGCGAAATAGGCCTTACCTATATCTTCGGAATAGGTCGGAGTACTTCTCGTAAAATTCTTTCCGAAGCAGGGATCGACTTTGACAAAAAAGTACAGGAATGGAATGATGAAGACTTGAATAAAATCCGTACTATTATTGGCGACAAACTCAAAGTAGAGGGTGCGCTCCGTTCGGAAGTACAGATGAATATAAAACGTCTTATAGATGTTGGTTGCTATCGCGGTATTCGCCATCGTCTTGGTCTTCCGTTGCGCGGTCAGAGCACAAAGAACAACGCTCGTACACGTAAAGGAAAGAAAAAGACAGTCGCCAACAAGAAAAAAGCACCTAAAGGCTAAGAATTAAACACAAATATTATTTAAAATGGCAAAAACAGCTAAACAAGCCAAAGCAAAGAAGAAAATCGTCAAGATTGACCATTCGGGCAAGGCATTTATATTTGCTTCCTTTAACAACGTAATTATCTCAATGACAAACACAAGCGGTCAGGTTATTTCTTGGTCGTCTGCGGGAAAAATGGGATTTAAAGGGTCCAAAAAGAATACTCCTTATGCTGCTCAAATGGCAGCAGGGGACTGCGCAAAAGTTGCATACGACCTCGGTTTACGCAAAGTAAAAGCATACGTCAAAGGTCCCGGTTCAGGAAGAGAATCGGCAATTCGTACAATAAGTACGGCAGGTATAGAGGTAATGGAGATAGTAGATATTACTCCACTGCCACACAACGGTTGTCGTCCGCCTAAAAGACGCAGAATTTAATTAATCAATATCAAATTTTCATAGAAAATGGCAAGATACACAGGTCCTACCTCCAAGATTGCAAGAAAGTTTCGGGAACCGATTTTTGGTCCTGACAAGGCATTAGAGAGAAAAAATTACGCACCCGGAATGCACGGTCAAAACAGACGGCGCAAAGATTCTGAATATGGGATGCAACTTTTGGAAAAGCAAAAGGCAAAATACACTTATGGTATTCTTGAAAAGCAATTTCGCAAGATTTTTGCTCAAGCTGCCCGCAAGAGCGGTATTACCGGCGAAGTATTGCTTCAGCTTATAGAATCGCGTTTGGACAACACCGTATATCGTCTTGGTATTGCTCCAACACGTGCTGCTGCCCGCCAACTTGTGGGACATCGCCATATCACCGTTAATGGTGCTGTGGTTAATATCCCGTCATATCAATTACGTACCGGCGACATAGTTTCAGTGAGAGAAAAATCTAAATCCCTTGAAGTTATACAAAATTCAGTTCAGGGTCGGGGAATGGTACATAATTGGCTTGAGTGGGACGAAAAGCAACTTGCGGGAAAATTTCTCTCGTATCCAGAACGCGAGAATATCCCCGAAACAATAAAAGAACAACTTATAGTCGAATTGTACTCTAAGTAATAAATAATCAATGATAAACAATAAATAAGAAATAGAATGGCAATATTATCTTTTCAAAAACCGGACAAAGTAAATATGATTATCAAGGACGCCACAGAAGGTGTCTTTGAAATGCGCCCTTTGGAACCGGGCTACGGAATGACAATCGGCAATTCATTGCGGAGAGTACTTCTCTCTTCGCTCGAAGGATATGCCATTACTTCTGTTCGTATTGAAGGTGTAAATCACGAATTTGCGACTGTAAAAGGCGTTGTAGAGGATGTTACAAACATCATTCTCAATCTTAAACGCATCCGTTTTAAGCAGCAGATAGAAGGGTTGGACAGCGAAAATGCACACATAGTAATAACAAATCAGGATTCGTTTAAGTCAGGAAATATTAACAATTTTCTAAATGGATTTCAAGTTTTAAATCCTGACTTGGAAATCTGTCATTTGGAAAAAAATGTACGTCTTGTAATGGACATACAGATACGGAAACAGAGAGGTTACGTGTCGGCAGAGGAAAACAGAGAAGATGATGCGCCGATAGGTACAATCTTTATGGATTCCATCCACACTCCTATCGTGAATGTGAAGTATGAAGTAGAAAAGTATAGAGTAGAGCAGAAGACTGACTACGATAAACTTGTTCTTACAATCACTACAGACGGCTCTATCTCACCAGAGAACGCCGTAAGAGAAGCTGCTCACATTCTTATGCTACACCTTGCCTTATTTTCCAGCGAGGGAATAGAAGTAGAGATGGAGTTCAACAATAGCAGCAAAATAGTTTATGGCGAGGAAGATTTGCAGATGAGGCAGCTTCTAAAATCACGCCTCTATGACATGGAACTTTCCGTTCGTGCAGTTAATTGTCTTAAATCAGCCGATATAGAAACGTTGGGGGAACTCGTTTCCCGCACTAAGTCGGATTTGCTCAAATTCCGCAATTTTGGTAAAAAATCGCTTGTGGAACTCGAAAAATTAGTCAAGGATAAAAATCTTGATTTTGGAATGGACGTTTCGCATTATAAACTAGATAAAGAATAAGATACGATGAGACACGGGAAAAAATTCAACAAATTAAGCAGAACGCACGCACACCGTCGCCAGATGTTGTCAAATATGGCATCTTCTTTAATTCTGCATAAGAAAATCAATACAACTCTCGCTAAAGCGAAAGCTCTTAGAGTCTATGTAGAGCCACTTTTGACAAAATCCAAAGATGATACTACCGCTTCGCGTAGAGTAGTTTTCAGCTATCTTACAGATAAAAATGCTGTAACGGAGCTTTTTCGTGAGGTTGCTCCGAAGATAGCAAATCGTCCGGGCGGCTATACGAGAATTCTTAAAACAGGTTACCGTTTGGGCGACAATGCTGAAATGGCTTTGATAGAGCTTGTTGATTACAACGAAGGTATGCTTTCAGAAAGCAAGACAAAGGCGAAAACACGTCGTTCGAGGTCGGGAAGGAAAACGTCTGACGTTGCTACGGCGACAGCCCATGCGGAAGCGGCGGCAGCCCCTGTTGAAGCGGCAGCCCCTGTTGAAGTGGCGGCAGCCCCTGTCGAAGCGACAGCTCCTGTTGAAACGGTGGAAGCTCCTGTTGAAGCGGCAGCCCCTGTTGAAACGGCGGAAGCTCCTGCGGTCGAGAAAGAACAGCCCGAAGCTATTTCTGATGCTGAAATAGTTGAAGAAACAAAATAAAATTCAAGGGGTTTCCTGACAATCAGCGAAGCCCCTTTTTGTATAATTTGGGCAGCTACAGTTTAACAAAAAGAAACAAAAAATTATGAGTTCAATTATTGATGTACATGCAAGACAGATCCTTGATTCAAGAGGAAATCCTACTTTGGAAGTAGAAGTTATGACAGCCGACGGCGCAATGGGACGTGCAGCAGTTCCGTCAGGTGCTTCGACAGGTGTTCACGAAGCCGTAGAGCTTCGTGATGGTGACAAAAAAATATATGGTGGCAAAGGTGTTTTAAACGCAGTTAATCACGTCAATAACGAAATAGCAGAAGCTATTCTCGGAATGGAAGTTACCGACCAGAACGCTATCGACAAAAAAATGCTCGAAATAGACGGAACACCGAACAAGGGAACGCTTGGCGCAAACGCTATCCTTGGCGTATCTCTTGCAACAGCAGTTGCAGGCGCAGACGAAACAGGTCAGCAGCTTTATCGTTATGTAGGTGGTGTTAATGCAAATACGCTTCCTGTTCCGATGATGAACATTCTTAACGGTGGCTCTCACGCTGACAGCAATGTGGACTTTCAAGAATTTATGGTAATGCCTATTGGCGCACCATCGTTCAGAGAGGCACTCCGTTGGGGTGCAGAAATTTTCCATTCTCTTAAAAGTGTGTTGAAAGATGCAGGTCTGAATACAGGTGTTGGTGATGAAGGTGGTTTTGCCCCGAATTTGAAAAGCAATGAAGATGCTATAAAAGTTATTCTTCAAGCAATAGAGAAAGCAGGCTACAAAGCTGGTGAAGACATTTTTATCGCCCTTGACCCCGCCTCATCAGAATTTTATCTTCCCGAAGAAAAAGTATATCATCTGCATAAATCTTCGGGTGAAAAACTTACTTCCGAACAAATGGCTGCTTTTTGGGCTGATTGGAAAAAACGTTATCCGATTATCTCTATTGAAGATGGTATGGCAGAAGACGATTGGGACGGTTGGAAAACTCTCACAGACCTTATTGGCGACAAATGTCAATTAGTGGGTGATGATTTGTTCGTCACAAGTTCAAAACGCCTGCAAGAGGGCATTAACAAAGGCGTTGCAAACTCAATACTCGTCAAGGTTAATCAAATCGGTTCACTTAGCGAAACGATAGATGCCGTAACCCTCGCAAATCGCCATTCATACACAGCTGTAATGAGCCATCGTAGCGGTGAAACGGAAGACACATTTATCGCGGACCTTGCTGTTGCGCTTAATACAGGTGAAATCAAGACAGGTTCTGCCTGTCGTTCGGAACGTATTGCAAAGTATAACCAGCTCCTCCGTATCGAAGAATATCTTGGAAACGAAGCTCGTTATCTTGGCAAAAATTTTAAGTATTACGGCAAATAATAGTCGGCGACTTATAAAAAATTGCTATATTTGGGAGGGTGGATGATAAACAATCCGCCCTCTTTTTTTAAAATTGTGATAAAAAAAATATTATTATCATTTTTGTTGATGGCTCTCGTTGCAGTCGGCTTTGCCCAGCAAGAGCAGGTAGAGCAAGTTGAGCCGACAGTGCAAACAGTGCAAGCACCATCCACGCAGGCGGGGCGCGACTCCGCTCGTGCTGCGAGGCGTGCTGCCCTTGCGTCTAATAAGATAACAACACTTTATTACTACGATTACGATTTGATGTGTGGCGTGCCTATGCTCGACACAATAGATATATCTCTTACGAATTTTCAAATTTACGACAAAGCATTTTCTTCTAAAAACTTTAATCAGACACGCGATCTCGGTCACGCCGATCAATTGATTGGTGTTGCTCCCGATTTCAGGGGTAGCATTAGTTTACGCAATGATCCGTTCTACACGTGGAAATATACGGTAGAAAACACGCCGTTTTATCAAACAAAAACCCCATATACATCTTTATACTACGTAAATAATCTTGGCAAAGAAATAAACATGCTCAACGCGATTTTTTCAATGAATGTTGCGCGTGGGCTAAATCTTGCAATAGATTTTAATGTGTTAAGCTGGCTCGGCGAATACGAAAACAGTGGCTCTAATCAAATGAATTTTAGAGGGTATGGCAACTATATCACAAAGGGTGGCAGGTACAGGTTGCAACTCGGTTATATCTTTAATCGTTCAAAAGTAAATGAAAACGGCGGTATTGTTGATGACAGCGTTTTTATTCGCAACGACGAAAAAAACAGATTGAGTATCCCTGTAAATCTTTATAATGCGAGTAGCCATTACAGAGAAAATATAGTTTTTCTAAAACACAGTTATCATTTTTATGCCGACAGGCGTGATACAATTCCAGAAAACGACTATTCATTAGGATATATAGGGCATGAATTTTTATTTAAGCAAAATAGCGAAAAGTACAACGATGCTGGATGGGACGATTTTTACAAAAACGGATTTTTGAGTGGCAGCGCGTCTAACGACACAATAAATAATTATCGTTTTACAAATCGATTATACTATACAACCGCCGATTTTGAACGCATAGAGAAAGGCAAATATCGTTACAAATTAGCTGGCGGTATAAAGAATGAGTACGTTTATTTTCGTGACGCTATAAGCAAAACGACCATGCTTGCATGGTTTCCGTTTGCGCAAATGCAAATGTCTTTCGCAGGAAGATTTGTCTTGGATGTGTATGCCGATTTTTCTTTTGGCGAAAACTCTTTTAATGGCGGCTCTAAGAAGATTGAAAATTACGGCGGGTATGCTACTGCCAAATTTCTTTTTTCGCGTCAGAGAGGACCTCTAAGCAGGCAAGACGGCATATCTCTCAAAGTAGGCTACATGGCAAATAATCCCGACTATATCTTTTATCATCGTTTTTCCAATCATTTTTATTGGGAAAACGAAACACTGAAAAATCCTGAGCTGTACTATGCAGGTCTTAATTTTGCATATAAAGGATGGTGGCTCAAAGGCGATGTTTCGTATATGAAAAACTATACGTTTTTTAGACATATTGATAAAGGCGAAGTTGTGCAGGCACAGGCAGAGGATATGTTTTTGTCGGCTTATTTATCACTCGGAAAAAATCTTGTGATTGCGAAATATGTTGGGCTGAACAGTAAACTGCAATTATCGTACAGTAGCAATAATGATTATCTGCACGTGCCACTTTTCAATATGCAGGAATCAATTTTTGGAATAGTCCCTCTACCCGGATTTGGCACGTTGCAGGTGGGGCTTGACTTTTACTACCACACTGCATATTACGCCGACGAATATAATCCTGCGCTTGGCTATTACTGTTGGCAGGATAAGGTTAAAACAGGAAATTATTTGATAATGGATTTTTTTGTAAATCTTAAAGTCAAGCGTATGAATATTTTTCTGAAAGGACAAAATCTATTGCAGGGAGCAACGCCCTACAACTATATCGACACGCCACACTATCCCTTACAGGACCGTTGCTTTAGATTTGGACTCGTTTGGCGGTTCTACGACTAAGCAGCGTTCTACGACCAAGCAGTGTTCTACGACTAAGCAGGGTTCTACGACCAAGCAGTGTTCTACGACCAAGCAGTGTTCTACGCTTAAATCGTGGGAGCGTTTGGCTTGCGGGAGAGCTGTGCGAGCAGTTCGGCTTCTACTACCACTTTTCCGCCGACATAGCCCCATCCTTTCATCTCACAGAGTCCGCGCCGCAGCGGGGAAAGCGGAATGAGTTTGAATATAAGCGTATCGCCCGGCACAACTTTATTGCGGAAGCGCACGTTGTTTATCTTCAAAAAATATGTCAGGTAATTTTCGGGGTCAGGGTACTGTTTAAGCATATATATCCCACCGGTTTGCGCCATTGCTTCTACTTGAAGTACTCCGGGCATAACAGGTTCTTCGGGAAAATGCCCTTGAAAAAACGGCTCATCCATCGTAACGTTTTTTACACCCACTATCTGATCCTTGTCTAAATACACAATCTTATCTACTAACAGAAATGGCGAGCGATGTGGCAGAATTTTTTTTATGGTATTAATATCGTAAATCGGAGCGGCATTAAGGTCGAATACAGGAAGTGTATCGGATTTTTCCTGCTCTTTCATCGCCTTGCGTAACATAAGAGCAAAGTCCGTATTATGTTTATGACCGGGTTTGAGAGCAGTGATTTCGCCCTTTATAAACGCACCGACAAGTGCCAAGTCCCCAATTATATCAAGCATTTTATGACGCGCAGGCTCGTTTTTGAAACGCAGAGCCACATTATTTAGCATACCTTCGGGCAATACTTCGACTGCTTCTTTTCCGAAAAGCCCCGCTATGGTGGCAAGTTCGGATGCGGGGAGAGGCTTTTCGATGAACACAATAGCATTGGCAAGGTCGCCACCGCGAATTAAGCCGTTTTTGTACAACATCTCTATCTCGTGCAAAAAGACAAATGTACGGCTTGGTGCAATTTCACTCACATAGTTATCCCCAAATTCACTGATTGTCGCATACTGCGGTGTCAGGACATTTGAATTAAAGTCAATCATCACAGTAATTTTGCGATTGGCACTTGGGATAATGGCAAGATTTTCGAGCGCAAGTGGATTGCGCACCTCGAAGTATTTGCGTTCGACATCCTGCTCCACAAAACCGACAGAGAGCAACTTCTCAACAATTTGAGCAGCACTGCCGTCAAGAATAGGCATTTCAGGACCATCGACCTCTATTACGGCATTGTCTATTTCAAGACCAGCGAGAGCCGAAAGAAAATGCTCAACGGTAGATATTGAAACGCCATCTTTTGTGAGAGTTGTCCCACGTGAGGTGTCTGTAACAAATTCCGCAAGTGCAGGAATAGGCATGCTGTCAGGCATGTCGCTACGTTTAAAGGAGTACCAGCTGTTTGGCTCGGCGGGGATAATTTTTACAGAAACAGATTTACCTGTATGTAACCCAACGCCGGATATTATAACTTCGGAAGCAATTGTTTTTTGTTTTTCCATAATTAGCAAAATTACGTTTTTTTCCCTAATTTAGCGTTTTATGTTTATATCCGCCTCCATAGTTATTTTTGAAACAAACAAAAAAGACCTCATAAAAGCCATTTCGAGTGTTATAAATAGTTGTATAGATACTCTTTACATTATAGATAATTCTCCAACAGACATTTTAAGAGAGTTTGTAAAAGGTCCAAAAGTTGAATATATTTTTGGACATGGGAATATTGGGTACGGTGCCGGGCACAATATTGCAATAAAAAAAACTATAAATAATGGATACAATTATCATATTGTAATTAATCCCGATGTGGAATTTTATAAAGAAACAGTAGAAAAGATGTCTGACTACATGAACACACACTCGGAAGTTGGACTTATGATGCCAAAAGTGTTTTTTCCAAACGGGGAAGTTCAATATCTCTGCAAACTTTTACCTACCCCATTCGATTGGATTTTCAGACGTTTTATGCCGTTTAGTATTTTAGTGAAAAGACAAAATAAAAAGTTTGAGTTGCGTCATACAGGTTATAATAAAATAATGAACGTTCCTTATCTTTCAGGTTGCTTCATGTTTTTTAGAATAGATGCACTGAAAGATGTAGGGCTTTTTGATGAAAAAATTTTTATGTATGGCGAAGACACCGATATTACCCGCAGAATACATCAAAAATATCAAACATTATTTTATCCGCAAGTGAGCATTATTCACAGGTTCAATAAAAAATCGTATAGTGATTTTCGATTGTTATGTATTCATATAAAGTCTGCAATATATTATTTCAACAAGTGGGGATGGATTTGTGACAGTGAGCGCAGACGGATAAATAATAGTATTTTATCGGAGGTAAGATGAAGAAAAAATATTTTTTCACTATGGTACTCGGCATGCTTGTGGTCATGCTTTTACTTGTGGGAGTGCAGTATTATTGGTCGCAGAATGTTTTTCGCCTCAACAATGAATATTTTAGCTCATGCGTGAGTATCTCTGCAAATAAGACAATAAACAACATCAACCGTCAAGTTTCTGCATACAGAAACGACCTCATCATAAAACATAATAATAAAATTTTCAAGAAAGTTGATAGTTTGGGATTTCAAATGTATCAAATTCGAGAGGCATATCCGTTTGTCGAAGATGAACATAAGGATTATTGGGCGGAATTGTACAAAAGATATATGAGTGAGAGCGACACATCTTATCGGCAAGATGAAGATGAATTGATTTTGAATATGCTCGAAGAGTCGGAAATGGTATATTTCAGGGGACGGAAAAAGAATGAGGGCGATACAGTCGATAAAGGTCACGAAAGAAATATTGATGATTTTATAAAATTTCTTAGCGATGAAAAAGTAGTTTCGGATTTGCCCGATCATCGCAGAATAGCGAAGAGGTACGAAAAGTTGGTGAGCGAACGCGAAGAGATGATAAAAAATAACGAAAAAATTCGATCCCTTATAAAAGAAAATATAGATAATGTTTCTTACAGAGAATGGATAGAGAAAATTTCCAACTCGTACATAGATTCAATACTTTCGACCTCACTTGCAGAAGTAGGTATAAACATTGAAGCGGAATGGTGTATTGTTCAGCAGGACAAAGCAGAAATAGTTTGCAGAAAAAGCAGTATAGATACTTTAATCAGGCACGCATATACATATACTTACCGTTTGTTTCCCGAACATCCATATTATTTATATATCGGCTTTTCATCGCAGGATGAATTTTTGATTTCTAAAATATGGATGCTTGTATTTGCCTCGATTATCCTTATCACAAGTCAGATAATAGTTTTTTCCTATACGGTGTTCTCTCTCGGAAAACAAAAAAGAGTGAACGACTTACGCAATGATTTTGTAAATCATATTACACATGAATTGAAAACACCTGTATCGACAATATCGCTTATATGTGATGCTTATTTTGACAGCGACATAGAGCATAACAAAGCAGGCGTGGACGAATATTTTTCAATTATACAGCACGAAAATACTCGATTAAAATCTCTTATCAAGCAAATTTTTGATATTTCGAAAATAGAGAAAGGAAAATTTCCAATATTAAAAACTAAATTTTCTTTGAGGGATGCCATAAACGAAGCGATAGACAGCATATCTTATCAGGTAGAGAACAAAAATGGAAAAATTATTACGAATTTTTTCGTTGAGGACGACATAATTGAGAGCGACAGAGTTCACGTTGTAAGAATTTTTTCAAATCTTATAGATAATGCAAATAAATATTCTGCAAAAAATCCGAGAATAAAAATTTCAGTAACAGAGGTGTCAGGCGGTATCAATGTGGATGTTAAGGATAACGGAATAGGAATAAGCAAGAAATATCAAGAACAAATATTCAACACTCTTTATCGTGTTCCGACAGGAAATATTCACAATGTAAAAGGTGTGGGTTTAGGGTTAAGTTACGTCAAATCAATGTTACATACGCTTGGTGGCAAAATTTCTTTAGACAGCGAACTTGGAAAAGGTACGTGTTTTCATGTTTTTTTCCCTAAAATAAACTAAATTTGTAAAAAGCCATAACCAAGTGAAAAATCCAGAATTATCCATACTTTTAGTAGAAGACGACAGAAACCTTGGTGTTGTTCTCGCAACTTATTTGAGAAATAAGGGTTTTAATGTTTTGCTTAGTGGAAACGGTCAGGAGGCATTAGAAGTATATCGAAAAGAAGAGCATAATTTTATCATTACAGATGTTATGATGCCGATAATGGATGGTTTTACGTTCGCAAAAAAAATACGTATCATTAATCCTGATGTACCGATAATTTTCCTTACAGCTAAAACGATGGAAGAAGACCGCATAAAAGGATTTAAAATAGGTGCGGACGATTATATCGTGAAGCCTTTTAGCATGGACGAGTTGCTTATGCGTATTCATGTTATTGCTCGAAGGAGTGTGAAGCCAAAAGATGAAGAACTGCATTACAAATTTTCATTTGAAAATATAGACTTTGACTTTTTCAAAAAGACACTTTCTGACGGAAACGAAACTCATTCGCTGTCTGTACGCGATACAGACCTACTCAAAATATTTTTTCAAAAAGAGAACGAAGTCGTAGATCGCTCGTATGTGCTCAATAAAATATGGGGAGAAGACAATCGTCCTAATTCACGCAGTTTAGACGTTTACATTACGAAATTTCGCTCTTACCTGAAATCCTGTCCCAAGGTACAGATTATAAATATTCGTAACGAGGGTATAAAATTTATCATAGACAGGAGTACTGACAATGAATAGATTTTTTGTCGCAAGTATTCTTGCTGTAATTTTTCTCAATATAGTTTCGTGTCGCAAAGAATGGAGTGATTTTGATACATCTTCTTCTGTCGAGTTGTCTTTTTCTGCCGACACTGTTCGTTTCGACACTGTCTTTACGACTATACCAACAGTAACGAAGTGGATTTTGGTTCGTAACAACAGCAAAAAGTATATAAAAATTTCGCGTGTATATTTAGAAAACGGCAGTTCTTCAGCTTTTCGGCTAAATGTTGATGGCGACACTTCTTTAACTTCTCATGACGTTATTGTTGCCTCGCGCGACAGTTTCTATATTTTTATCACTGCTGATTTGCATTATTTGCAGAATATAAATACACCTTTTGAGGTATTGGATAATATTGTTTTTGAACTTAATGGAAATAAACAGCAAGTTGTTTTGCAGGCATGGGGGCAAAATGCGTATTATCATTTTCCGAATATGGTGCATAAGATTCCGCTTATAGAGGGGGATACGCAGTATATGCACTATTTTGAATGGGATTGTGACAACGCAACGCCTGTTGATAAGCCACACGTTTTTTTTGGTCATGCAGCAGTTGCCCAAGGGAAAAGTTGGACAATTCCTTCGGGTGCGAAACTTTATTTTGCGGGCGGAGCGGGTGTATGGGTGAAGCAGGGTGGGGTATTGGATGTTCAAGGGACTTTTACAAATCCTGTGCTGTTTACTTCTTTGAGACAGGACTACGATTATAAGACCATGCCGGGTCAGTGGAGCGGGATATGGATAGATGCCGGGAGCGACGGCAATCAGATAAATTATGCAAATATTTTTAATGCACAGTATGGAGTGATGATTGATAGCTCGACAACTTCTAACAACGCGCTTGAAATTTACAATACGCGCATTGAAAATATGACACGATATGGTATTCTATCGCAAAAAAATTATATAAAGGGAGTTAATATTGTTGTTGGAAATTGTGCGACAGGTGTTGGTCTTTTAAGAGGTGGCGGGGCGACTTTTTTCCATTGTACATTTACAAATTACTATAGTTCTTTTGGCGGAGCATATTCTCTTGTTTTGAATGATTATAGTGGTGAACAAACAGAGCCATTTGCTTTTGCGGATTTTATAAATTGTATTATCTATGGTAAGACGGACGACCAGATAAATTTTGACTTGAAAGAAAAAACAAATCTGCCTTATTTGTTTGACCATTGCATTGTCGGCACGTCTGTTAAGAATAATAAGTTTGTTTCCTGTTCTTCTAATGACCCTGTTTTCACAAAAGAGAGTGAGGGTAACTACGAAATAAGTTCGGAAAAGTCGCCCGCAGTAAAGGCAGGTAATACTACATATTCCGACCCGATGGCATATCGCGACATTAAGAATATTCTTCGTGGCACTCCGCCCACCATCGGCGCGTACGAGTTCGTCAAGCAGGTAAATCCGTAGTTTAAATTATGGGTGTATGAAACTGCCTACCTCACCAACCTGTACCTGATTGCTTCGGTGATGTGCTCCTCTTTGATTGTTTCGCTGGAGTCGAGGTCGGCGATTGTACGTGCGATTTTCAAAATGCGGTCGTGCGCCCTGCCAGAAAGCATATAATGCTCCATCGTTTTTTTCATAAGTGATTTTCCGCTTAAAGGTAAAGAACAATGTTTGCGCAGTTCGTTACA
>JAISPZ010000135.1 GCA_031274555.1 Bacteroidales bacterium
CGCCTCCGCTTCGCTCCCCCCGGCAGCCCCTTCCCCTGCGGCCGCCGGTTCTGGTTCGCCCGCCACCGGCTCCTCGCCTTCGGCGTCCGCCGCTTCTGCTTCGCTCGCCACTGCCGCCCCGCCCCCTGCGCCCCCCGCTTCCAACGCTCCTGCCCAACTTTCCAACGGTATCGGCATAAAAGAGTATATGAGTCGTTTAGAAGAAGTTACCATAAAGACAATTGCGGAATATGGAATAAAAGGCGAGCGATTGGAAAAATGTACAGGTGTCTGGCTTGATATAAATACTGTCGCAGTAAGAAAAATTTGCGCAATGGGAGTACGATGTAGCGAACATGTCACAATGCACGGACTTGCATTAAATGTCAATACAGACCTCTCGTACTTTGCGAGAATAAACCCCTGTGGTTTTACAGACAAAGGCGTAACGTCAATGCAGAAAGAACTTGGTTTTGAGCTTGATATGGATGAAGTGAAAAACGTGCTTATTCAGAATTTTTGCGACATATTCAACTTACAGCAATAATACCAAGCCGATAACTCTCTAACCCAAATCCACTGATAGTACCCTTGCAAGCCGCACCAATAATAGACGTGTGGCGAAATTCTTCGCGTGAGGCAACTTGCGAAATATGAATTTCTATAACAGGAATTGCAACCGCTTTTATTGCATCGTGAATGGCAACAGAAGTATGAGTATATCCACCAGCATTAAGAATAATAGCTTTGCTGTCAGCAGAATGTTTTTGAATTAACGAAACAATTTCCCCCTCTATATTCGATTGCTCATAAATAATTTCATAATTGGAAAATTCCTTGCGCAACTCCTCTAAATATCCATCAAACCCCCTGCCGCCATATATTTCTGTTTCCCGTGTGCCGAGCAAATTAAGATTTGGTCCATTGATAATTGTTATTTTCTTCATGTATGTATATAAATTGTTTTCAACAGGTTTTATATGTATGTAAATTGTTTTCAACAGGTCATATATGGAACTTGCCAATAAATACCTGTCGTTGTATGGCAAACATTTTTCATGCCCGCTTCATACGTTTGTACTTGATTGTCAGCTATCAATTCATGTTCTTAAAATTAACCATTAACAATTGACAATTAACCATTGACAATTGACCATTGACCATTGACAATTGACAATTATTTATCTTATCCCGCTACGCATACCGAAGCGGTAGGACAGAAAAAAGTTTAGAAAGCCCCATTGCGCTCCTGCCTTTGCAAAAAGTGGAATACCGGTAAAGTAAAAATCATAAGAAACTCCGATTTCAAGAGTGTGGGTTCTCGTTTCTATTTTTCCAAACTCAAACGCTACTCCTGTCTTGGCGTAAATTCCAGGGTAAGGTCGCAGACCTTTCCAGGACGAAAAGTAAGGACCACGTGCAATAATATTTCCCCTTTGAAAATGGTCGGCATTGGGGTCATATTTCTCTAACGAAATTTCTAATACAGGTTCTTCCGTAACAGGATCTATTTCTCCTGTAGCATAGATGACATAAAGGTATTGCGGAAATCTAAAGCCGAGCGAAAAACCGCCATTTACGAGCATTGAAATCTGAACTCCACCCCAAAACGGCTTCTCGTGCAGAGTGATAGACGTTCCGTATCCACCCCTCATCATTCCAAATTGTGCAAGCATTCCGTAAACAAAACTTCTGCCCCCAGCAGGCGAGGCATATTTGAACCTCTTGGGACTCCATTGAGTTAGAATATCAATATTCCAGCCAGAGTAACGTGCTTTTTTATCAAACCAACCATATTCAAAGCCACCTCCAAAGCCGCCTGTATGCACATAAAGCTTTAGACCCCACTCTTTTTTGTAGATAAATTTTTTTTCAGGCACGTAATCTTCATACACTACAACTTGTGCACTGGCTTTTGAAAAAAAACCGACTGCAAACAGAATTAGTAGGGTAATGGTGCTACTTTGTAGGATTGTTTGTATGCGGGGCATAAATGTTTGCTTGATGAAGCGCATGAGCAAAAAAGCACAATTGCTAAAAGGATAATAATGCTAAAAAGGCAGGATTTTTTCTTCATACGTTTATTGTTAGTTCTTAACAGGTCGTATGAAACTCGCACAAATTTTCATGCTTGTTTCACATCACAACAAAATTAGACAAAATAATGATAATTCCCAAAATGATTTTAAGAAGACGAGAGGGGAGAAAAAAATACCTGTGGATATTTTCGTTTAAAATTTTGAAAAAATCGAAATACAAGCGTTTATTGAATTTTTAAAAATGAGTGATTTTTGATGACATTTGTAAACAGATTCCCTAAATACAAATGTAAACAGGTAAAATAATGTAAAATTCTACAAATGTAAATAGGAAACAAATATAAATAGGAGCATAAATTGCCATAAACGTTATTTTTATTTATAAATAGCGTAAAAATCAGTAAAATACTTTGTTTATTAGATGCTATTGTTTAGATATATGCTAATAGTTATTAACAAATGTTATTAAATATAATTCATAACGATAATTATTAGTAAATGAGATAACTATACCATAATATTAAAGTTATTATTTGAAATATTTCAACTTCATACTTGTTTATTATTGTAAATTTTACTATTTTTACAAATCTAAAATGATTTTTGACCACCTATATTATCAAAAGTTACAAATGTAAATTTATGCAAAAAAGAATTGAGTTAATTTTAGAAACCGAAAATCTCACTGTTTCGCAGTTTTCGGACCGTATCGGAATTCAGCGTTCAGGAATGAGTCATATTTTGGTGGGACGAAATAAGCCGAGCTTGGATTTTGTGATGAAAGTTTTACAATCGTTTCCCGACCTGAATACAGATTGGCTTCTTTTCGGAAAAGGTACAATGTATGACAAAAATGCACAAACAGATGTGCAGCGAACAGTCCATCGTGGTAATATTGATTTATTCGACGGTTCTTCCGATGTATCCGATAATTTTTCCGATGTATCCGATAATTCTTCTGATGTGTCCCCGAAAATATTTCAAGATGATTTGCCGATAGCCGAAGAAGCGAAAATTACGTCTTCTTTGCTGAAAGAAGTTAAGGGTGTGCAGTCGCCAAACACTCTTGAAACGAATGTACATGAGGATAGAGCACAAAGTATTTTGCAAAACGTCCCTGAAACAAGGACATCTGATGTTAGAGCACAAAATATTCCTGTAGCGAATTTGCAAAATATTCCTGAAACAGGGATACATGATGTGAAAGAAGAAATTTCTCAACCTGTCCCCAATAAGATTATCATATTGTTTAATGACGGTCGCTTTAGAGAATTTCTCTTTTAGATTGTATTTTGCTCATACTCTGAAATGTTACGTAGCTTAAAAAATCAGAAAAAAAAATGATAATTTATGTCCACAACGGAGTATTATCCGTAATTGATAAGAATTTTGTGAGTTTCTGTGCATTTATTCGTCGAAAGTTATAGCGTTTATGTTGCTAATTGCATAAAAATTCACTAAATTTGCTCGCTATTGGGCTGTGTCACCATACAGAGTGTTACAGTTAAAGTCGCCAAAAGCACCGTAAATCGTCAAAAGTCACTACTAAATATACATAGCTATGGGTTTGTTTACCTTTATGTCACGCGAAATAGCCATAGATCTTGGCACAGCAAATACGATTGTTATTTACAACGATAAAGTTGTCGTTGATGAGCCGTCAATAATAGCAATAGAGCGCAAAACAAATAAAGTTCTCGCAGTTGGAAAGCGAGCTATGATGATGCATGGCCGCACCCCAGATTCAATAAAAACCGTTAGACCTATGAAAGACGGCGTTATTGCCGACTTCCAATCGACGGAAGTTCTTATGCGTGAACTTATAAAAATGGTGCCGTTCAAAAAGTCGCTCTTTCCGCCTGCACTTCGTATGGTAATATGTATTCCGTCAGGCATTACGGAAGTTGAGGAACGCGCCGTAAGGGAGAGTGCCGAACAGTCGGGCGCGAGAGAGGTTCGTCTTATTCATGAGCCAATGGCGGCAGCAATAGGTATCGGTCTTGATGTTATGGGGCACGTTGGTAATATGGTTGTTGATATTGGCGGAGGCACTTCTGAGATTGCAGTTATTGATCTTGGCGGTATCGTTAGCAACAAGTCGATACGTATCGCCGGTGATGACTTTAACGATGACATCAAGGAGTATATGCAGAAAGCGCACAATATTAGTATTGGTGATTACAGTGCAGAAAAAATAAAAATTGAGGTTGGTGCAGCACTTCCCGAACTCGAAAATCCGCCCGAAGACTTTGCTGTTCATGGCAGAGATCTTTTGACGGGTATTCCAAAAGAAGTTGTCGTTAATTATTCCGAAATCGCACACGCTCTTGACCGCTCTATCATCAAGATAGAGGCTGCTATTCTTAACGCTCTCGAAACAACTCCGCCCGAAGTTTCTTCGGATATTTTCAAGACAGGCATTTACCTTGCTGGTGGTGGGTCGCTTCTGCGTGGTTTGGATAAACGCTTTTCGTTAAAGACAAATTTGCCTGTACATCTCGCCGAGGATCCGCTTCGTGCTGTTGCACGCGGAACAGGTGTTGCGTTGAAGAATTTTGATAAATTCACGTTCCTGATAAGGTAAATGAGGACTCTTGTCATTTTTTTTAAGAGGCAGTCGTATATTTTCCTTTTCGTTTTACTTGGAGCACTTTCCTTTTATCTCGTCGTTTCAAACAACGATTTCCAACGCTCCATCTTTTATTCTTCTATGGTAGAAATTAATGGAGGTTTTTTTTCCACGACAAAAAGTATTCGCAATTTTTTTCTTCTTCGCTCCACCAACGAAGCTCTTGCCGCAGAGAACGCTTTTTTAAGGGAGCAGTTGCAAACATCTCACTTCAAAGCGATACACCACCTTGATACGTTTCGTCACGACACAGTATATCGTCAGATGTTTTCTTATATTCCTGCGTCTGTAATAAGTAACAGTACCGATAACAGAGAGAATTTTGTACTTCTTGATGCTGGCGCAAATTCAGGAGTAGAAGAAGGTATGGCAGTTATAACTTCTGATGGCATTGTCGGTATTGTAAAGCGCGTGTCGCCACATTTTTCAACAGTGGTGTCGGTGCTTACAGAGGGCAATAAGATAAGTGCGAAAATAGTGGGCTATGATGTTATAGGTTCTATAATGTGGGACGGTTTGCGTTATGACTGCGCACTTATGGTTGAAGTCCCCTCGCATGTTCCTGCTCATATTGGCGACAAAGTTGAAACGAGCGGATATTCTCTTGCGTTCCCTGCAAAAATCCCCATAGGTAGTGTCAGTGAAATTTTAACTGATAACGCAAGTGATTTTCATACGTTAAGAATATTGTTCAGTCAGAATTATAAAAAAATCAATAAAGTCTATATCGTAAAAAATATATACTCAAAGGAGATAAAGGATATACAGAAATGATTTGGAAAAACGTTTTACGGTTTATACTTCTCGTATTTGTTCAGAGTGCTATTTTGAGTCAGATAGGGCTGCCTTTGAATTTGCATGTTTTTCTGTATATCTATTTTATGCTCCTCTTGCCTTATCAGATTAAAGATTGGCTTGTTCTATTGCTCGGTTTTGCTTCGGGTATGATGGTAGATATTTTGATGGGGACTTTGGGCATTTTTGCATTTAGTATGACTGTGGCGTCGTTCACAAGGGTTATTTTTTTTCGTGTAGCAAAAGCGAATGAAGCAGGGCAACAGAAATTTCCGTCCTTAAAAGATATGAAGTTTCGTAATTTTTTCCTTTATGTGTCTTTGGTTTCTTTCGTCCACAGTATCGCATTTTTTATGCTTGACGCTTTTTCTTTTTCCCACTTTGGGCATACGCTTTTTTTGATAATCGGAAGTACAATTTTTACTTCTGTTGCAATTTTATTTTGTAATATTATTTTTGTATCAAAAGAATGATTATTGTACGAAGCGAGCATGGCAATTGTTGGAGTAGCGAGAGCAATGGAAGTTTGCTTACATTGCCGAGTCGCGAACAACTTGTGTCAATGATACCCTCTAATGACGTGCATGGAAGTTTGCTTACATTGCCGAGTCGCGAACAACAATCATGTAAATAAATGTTTATGTGTGAGTTTTATACGACCTATTAAAAACAATTTATAAACATAATGAAAAAACTTTATCTTTTTTTTCGTGATGGATTTCGTTCCATGACTATTGGTAGAACGTTGTGGGTGCTTGTGCTTGTGAAACTTTTTATAATGTTTGCCATCCTGAAAGTATTTTTCTTTCCTGATTTTTTATCGGACAAGGGGAATGATGAGCAACAGTCGGAGTATGTGTCTTCCGAACTCATAAATTAGACTGCATTATCAAACGAGCATGGTAATTGTTGGAGCAGAGAGAGCAATGGAAGATTGCTTACATTGCCGGGTCGCGAACAACAATCATGTAAATAAGTGTTTGTGTGTGAGTTCGTTATAACCTTTGAAAAACAATTTATAAACATAATGAAAAACTTTATTTATTATTTCGGCTTGTGTATGGTGCTATCACTATTGTTACCTGTTCAAGCTCAAAAATTCGACAATTTGGCAAAAACACCACAAATGGGGTGGAACAGTTGGAACACGTTTTCCGTCAATATCAATGAGCAGTTAATCAAAGAAATGGCAGACATTTTTGTTAATCTTGGATTGAACAGTGTGGGTTATGAATATATCTTGCTTGATGATGGCTGGATGGATATGCAGCGTGATAAAGACGGCAATTTAGTGCCACATCCTGACAAATTTCCGAATGGTATAAAAGCGGTTGCCGACTATGTTCATTCTAAGGGCTTGAAGTTAGGTTTATATAACTGCGCAGGAACTAAAACATGTGCAGGCTACCCGGGCAGTCGTGGTCATGAATATCAAGATGCCTTAAAATATGCAGAATGGGGCGTTGATTATTTAAAATACGATTGGTGTAATACAGGAGAACTTAATCCGAAGGAGGCATACATTACTATGCGAGATGCCTTGTATGCGGCAGGTCGTCCGATACTTTTCAGTATTTGCGAATGGGGCGACAATCAGCCATGGCAATGGGCACAAGATGTCGGTCACAGTTGGCGTATTTCGGGCGATATTACGGCTTGCTTTGATTGTATTGAGCATCATGAAGAAGGTGATTGGAATTCTTGGGGAGTGATGAAAATCTTGAATATGCGTGATAACAATATGTTGAGAAAGTCGGCAGGTATTGGTCACTGGAACGATATGGATATGATGGAAGTGGGCAATGGAACTCTCACTTTTCACGAAAATCAATCGCATTTTGCACTGTGGGCAATGCTTAATTCGCCACTTGTTTTGGGTAACGATTTGCGTACAATGAGTTCTGATGTTCTGGGCATTATAACGAACAAAGATATAATAGCTCTTAATCAGGATACGCTCGGCTTACAGGGCTTTAAATACACTACGCTTGGCACAATAGAGATTTGGGCAAAGCCACTATCGAATGGAGCGTGGGCATTTTGTTTTCTCAATCATTCGGAAAATTTGGCAGAGTTAAATTTTGATTGGAATAACGTTACGATAAAAGATGAATTGTTTGGTTATGAGGTTATTTTCAATAAAAACAATGTATTTAAAATCAAAGATTTATTTGTCGGAAAAAATATAGGCAATACAAAAACTCCACTTAAAGCCATCTTGGGAAAAAATCAGGTGTTAGTTGTAAGGGTTGATAAGTAGGCATTATATCTTTGACAATCAACTGTTTTATGTGATTGTTAATAACTAATCTTGTATATTTTGTGTTTTGTTCGTTATTATAGTATGACAACAAAAAATATGAATACGGTCGAAAAGGGCAAAAGAGGGGAGGATATTGCTGTGAAATATCTTGTGGAGCGAGGATATAAGATAAAAAAAAGAAATTATCACGCAGGACATAAAGAGATAGATATTATTGCAGAACTTCCTGATACCATTGTTTTTGTAGAAGTGAAATGGCGAAAAGAGAGTATTATTTCTTCACCGATAGATGCGGTAAATTATCGCAAACAACAATATCTTTTTAAAGCGGCAAATAATTACGTCATCAGAAATAATATAGATAAAAATGTCAGATTTGATGTTATAGGAATTATAGAGGATAATTTTTCTTTTGAACATATTGAAGATGCATTTTCCCCTTTTGGAGGCTAATCGGTGGCTAAATTTTTCGTAACTTCGCCGAATATGAAACGAGCAATGGCAGTTATGCTTGTGTGAGAGTTCCATATAGCATATAAAAAATAATTTATAAATATGAGAAAGCATATTTTTATGGTATTTCTTGCGCTGTGCTTGGGGGCACTTTCACAGCAAGTATTGTTGGCGCAAAAGCAAAATAATCCTGATGATATTACAGGATATTATCTGTCGGTAGATCCTTTTAATTACAAGAAATCACAAAATTATATTTATAAGGATAACGATGGCACTTATCATGGTGTTGTTACATGGGTGGAAGACCCGACATTGCAGAGTTTTGTGGGGTATGAATTTCTCACAGGACTGACATTTAACGCAAAAGAAAATGAATGGCAGAACGGAGTGCTGAAATATCCGGGCAAAAGTGGAACTTTTAAAACATATATGTCGTTTAAGGAAAATCTTAATACTCTCAAGGTGCGAGGATATTACGGAGTGTCGCTGTTCGGAAAAACAGTTTATTGGACAAGAGAAAAAAAACGTTAGGATGATTATAGGCATAACAGGGACACTCGGCGCAGGCAAAGGGACGGTCGTAGAATTTCTTGTGAACGAAAAAGGATTTACACATTATTCTGTGCGTCAATTTTTGATAAAAGAAATAGAAAAACGTGGACTTGAAATCAATCGTGACTCAATGTTGAAAGTTGCGAATGAGCTTCGTGCAAACAATGGTGCGTCTTATATAACAGACGAACTCTATAAAGAGGCAGTGGCACATCAAGGTGATGCTGTGATAGAGAGTATCCGTGCCGTTGGTGAGATTACTTCGCTTCGTCAAAAAGGGGAATTTATACTTTTGGCAATAGACGCTGACCCTGTATTGCGCTACGAGAGGATTTTGGAACGCGGTTCCGAAACAGATAATATTTCTTTTGAAACATTTCTCGAAAACGAAAAGCGCGAGATGATAAATACCGATCCTAACAAACAAAATATTGCAGCTTGTATGGCTCTTGCGGATGTTACGATAAGAAATGACTATACAAAAGGGTATTTTGAAGAACAAATAAAAAAAGTGATAGATGGAAAAAAATAAACGCCCTGATTGGGACGAATATTTTATGGGACTGTGTCACGCAGTGGCGAAACGTGCCACGTGCGACAGAGGCAAGAGTGGTTGCGTCATAGTCTGCGACCGCCAAATTCTCGTTACAGGATATGTCAGTTCACCGTCAGGGTTGCCGCATTGTGACGACTTAGGTCATTACTTTAAACAAACGGTTCATGACAACGGTGATGTTACAACGCATTGTGTCCGCACGGTTCACGCTGAACAGGCTGCAATATGTCAGGCTGCAAAAAGGGGCATCGCACTTAACGGTGCAACTATTTACTGCACGATGACACCCTGTCGCACTTGTGCAATGCTCATTATAAATTGCGGAATAAAGCGTGTTGTGTGTGAATATAAATACCATGCAGGAGCAGAGAGCGAAGAAATGTTTGCCACTGTGGGAATTAAACTTGATTATGTAAACAATGAAACGCTGAAATATTAATTACGAATTACGAGAACCGACAACAAGCATAAGCACAAACGGTATGCACAAACAATGAGTACGTCCGCTGTAATTGACAATTGACAATTCTTCTAAGATGCCAAAAATCAGGAAATCTGTCAGCCTGAACAAAAACATTCTAAATTTTGTCCATTTAGCCAAATTTCTCGAAATTTTTAAAATTATAATATTCTTAAAAGCAGTATATTATCTGGTATTTTTGCTTTTTTTTAGAATTTCTCGTTATATATATTGCAATTATGAAAAAAAATTATTAACAAACCACACCCTTAAATCTTTTTGAAATTTATCTCAAAATAAAATTCACATATAGTAAATTTGCATCACAAAAACTTATAAATATTTAATTTTTCACCAAATGAAACACCCTTGCTTATTTGAAGCAATTATTGCGAAACATCAAAGAAACGTTCTTAAACGTCTTAATTATTTAACAAAAGACATTTCACTGTCGATGGACTTACTACAAGAAACATTATTGCGAGCCTATTCCAACAAAGAGTTGCTACTGTCAATTGATGAAAGAGAGCATCAATATTGGTTGCTAAAAGTTGCCAAAAATGTAGTTACAGATCATTATAGACAAAAGCAGAGAAGGTCAATAAAATTGGAAAAAGACATAATAGACATTCGTTTTAATTTGGGCTGGGACATTAATGAACAATATTACATCAGCGAACAATTTGACATACACGAACAATGCGCAGACACAGAACAGAATAAACTTAAAAGTGAACTTGTAGAAAACCTTATAAAACAAAGATTTAAACAGTGTTTTCTGCTAAGGTCAGAAATCTTAATTTTAAAATATTGTCATATAAAGGGGTTCTCGTACGTAGAAAGTGCCAAAAAATTGGGATGTTCTCCCAATGCAGCCCGCAGATATTATATGGCTGCGATAAAAAAGATCCATATAAATTTTGAAAAAAAACATCTGACTTCTACAATGTTTCGCCCCAAACGTACTACGAAAGACATATAATCAGCCAAATTTGCAATTCGAGGTGCTGATTTCAAATTACTAACAATAAATGCAAACATGCCTTTGTTCACCTCAATAAATTGATTAGAAGCCAATGTTTCGACTTTAACAAACAATCGTATCAATGTGGTATCTTCATTAAGAGTGTTTTTTCGTCATCTCTATGTTGAGAGGGTATTGAAAGTGGATTTGTCGTATGTGTTGGCAAACTACAAATGGGTAAAACGGGAAAAACTTCCATCTTATTACACGGAAGGTATTATGTAAAGCTTTACATAATGCGTTCCCAAATAACTCAATTTTCCAGCCAGTGCCCGCATACCATCGCAGACTTCACCAGAAGAATCGCACCGGGAAAAGATGCCAAAGAGCAGACTTATCAGTTGTTCCCATGACATAAAAGTGCGATAGTGCCAATCGCTTTTTTGTTGATGTACTAAAAAATCAAACTGTTCTTTGGGCAGCATTTTTACTATTTGTTTAAATATCGGCTGACCGATTAAATTTTTTGTGCTATCTTTGTTCATAGTTGTAAGATTGAGTTTGCAAATACAAAATTACAACTTTTGGGGTGTTCTGACAAAGGATGCCCTTTTTTTATGCAGAATAATTTAGTCGGTCAGTAGTGATTGGGAATATAGACAATACCTATAGTCCGAAAGAGATGTATTTTATTTTTTTTCCCATTTTTAACCACATTTCTTCGTAAAATGTGCGGATTGCACGAACGTCATTCAAACTCTCATCGGTATTGGCATAAATGTCGTCACTGTATGCATAGAGCGGAAGCCCGCTACCGAGAACAATGTCGTCAAGAGTGTAAAGATACAGGATAGTGTCGTCCGTTTTAAGATTGATTTTTCCAGTATGAGCGTTGCAGGCATTATTATTGATACTCGTTCTGCTACCGTTAATATTTGCACCGCTGCTAATGCTCGCGTTGTTGCCGTTGCTGCTGCTGCTGCTGCTGCTGCTGCTGCTGCTGTTGCTGCTGCTGCTGTTGTTGTTGCTATTGTTGCTGCTGCTGCGAAGAATTTTGCGGTAACGTTCTAAAAACATTGGGGAAGTTAAACGTTTTCGCGCTTTCGCGTGCTGAGGGTCAGGAAAAGTTATCCATATTTCCGACACTTCCTCTGGAGCAAAAATCTTCTCTATAAAATCAATTCTGGCACGGACGAACGCAACACGATTGAGATTGTTTTCAAAAGCGTATCTGCTGCCTTTCCAAAGACGTGCCCCCTTAATATCTATGCCTATGAAATTTTTATTGGGATATTTTTCCGATAGACCTATCGTGTATTCCCCTTTTCCGCAACCTATCTCAATTACTATCGGAAAGTCGTTTTTGAAATAATCACTGTGCCACCTGCCTCGCATTGGACATTCTTCCCTGTGCAGGAAAGGATACTGAAAAAGGTTGGAAAATGTTAAATTATCGGCAAATTTTTGAAGTTTATTATTCTTCACACTTCTATGATTTATCGTATTGATTTATCGTATTATATTTGCCTGTAACAGCGTTCTGCTTCTGCACTCGCTTGCCTTATAATTCTTTAACCCAGCCCTGAACTTTTTTGCTGCTTAGCTTTAACTTGTAATCAACTGCCTCATCCTTTGTAGCAAAACTGTTGAGAGATACGTAAAAGAAACCGTCTTTATGTACAATTTTTGCATTGCTGTAGCCACCTTGACGGAAACGTGCAACTTCTTTGTCGGCATTTTTGCGCTCTTTAAACACACCTGCAATAATATTATATTTTTTGACTGGTACTCCTCCAGACTTTGTAGAAGATGTTGTCGGCTTGGTTGTAGTGGCAGATGTCGTTTGTTTGGTTGCGGGTGTTGTAGTGGGCGTTGTAGTGGGTGTTGTTCTGTCAATTCTCTCTTTTTCGCCCTTGATAACCTCTTCAGCAATGGTAGCATCTTCGTCTGTCATCGAACTGCTGTTTTCGGCATTATTCTCCGCACCAAGCACTATCTCTGTTTCACCGGAAGTAGAAGAAAGGATTTTGTCCCGTGTGTAAGGAATAAAAAAAATGGCAATAACTCCAAGAACAACTACTGATACGGCAATCATCAGCCAAAGGTTTTTCCCTCCAAAAGAAGAACTTTCTTCTTCGTCCTCCTGCGAAGTGTTTTGTGGGGAGTAGGGGTCGTTTTCCTCCTCGTCCATTCCGAAGATGTCCACAGGTTTTTCGACAGGAACATTGTCATCTTCACCAACTTCAAGAGGTACAACAGTATTTACTGTGGGGATTTCAGGTGCTTCGGGAGTGAACACAACTTTGTTGCTCGTCACTTCAAAAGTCCCTATTTGAGGAATTATTGAACGACCTGTAGTCTTGAGGTCTTGCAAGATTAACTTTACCCATTGATCTATGGAAGAAGATACTGCAATCTCATCTACCCCGCTTTTACTTGCAACGTATTCAATAAACGTACGGTCGGACGGCGTAACCTCTCTAAACGACACAGTGTTACGAAGGTCGGTATAAAATACACCTAAACCCGGGATGGCGGCTTCTTTTTTGCCTGCCGAAAGGAACTGCAAAAGATATTCGTTTATTTTCATATAATTGTAAATTGTTTTTAATAGGTTATATGGAACTCGCACATAAACACTTGTCTGTGGGTGTCAAACATTTATTTACATGATTGTTGTTCGCGACTCGGCAATGTAAGCAAGCTTCCATTGCTCTCGCTGCTCCAACAATTGTCATGCTCGTTTCATGTATTTTATATCTTTTAGGCTCTCAACATACTAAAAAAGTCCATTAATGTTAGCATTAACTTTTTCAATTATATTTCCGAGATCCTGTGGATTATTTTTAAAATCAAGCTCGTCAACATCTATCACGAGTAATTTACCAAGATTATAACCACTTGCCCACTGTTCGTATCTTTCATTAAGCGACTTCAAATAATCAAGACGGATGCTGTTTTCGTACTCGCGTCCACGCATCTGAATTTGCCTGACTAAAGATGGGATGTCAGCCCTCAAATAGATAAGCAAATCCGGTGCTTGCAAAAACGGAAGCATAAGCTCAAAAAGGGAAGCATAGTTGTCGAAGTCACGACTTGTCATAAGCCCCATCGTGTGAAGGTTTGGAGCAAAAATATACGCGTCTTCGTAGATGGTACGGTCTTGTACTACGCTTTTTCCCGCTTTCCTTATCTCAAGAATTTGACGAAAACGAGTGTTTAAAAAATATATTTGAAGATTGAAAGACCAACGTCTCATATCCTCGTAAAAACTGTTGATGTATGGATTATTATCCATCGCCTCATACATGCTTTTAAACTTGTAATGTTTAGACAAGAGTTCTGTGAGAGTTGTCTTTCCCGAACCGATATTTCCGGCAACCGCTATGTGCATCATAACTGATAATGTTTGTTGCGAAGATACAAAAAAACTGTAATATAAATTGCTTTTGTGTCCTGATTTTTGCTCAATATTGCACAACTATGCATTTTTTTTGATAAAATTTTTGCGCGACACCGCATTTTATCTGATTGACAAATTTCCGCTTTGAATGGTGTTATGTTACGTTCCACGACAGTTTGTGCACGGTTTTGACTTGCCTATACGGTTGGTTTTGGGGGCGGGGGAAGGTGGGAGCGCGAGGAGAGGGCGGGTGGGGCGGCGGAATGTAGTATAAACGTACAAAGTGAGAGAAACCTGAAGTTGAAAAAACGTCAAGTAGGGGTACGGAAAATTCAAGATTTAAAATTTAGCAATTGAAGTAAACCATCGCTGAAAAGGGGTGCGGAGTA
>JAISPZ010000136.1 GCA_031274555.1 Bacteroidales bacterium
TCTGCATTTTTTTTGTCGAAAAACAGCATATCAACCCCTCGTTTCCCAGAATATTCGCAAAAAAAAACTTTGGAAATATTTTTCTACTCTCAAAATAATTTGCTTGCGGATTTAAGGTATATTTGTAAAAATATAGATATGAACCCAAACATTTTGCATAAAATACGGGATACTCTCGAAAAAAGTCCTGTTTCCAAAGCGTGGTTATTTGGCTCATTTGCACGTAATGAAGAAACGAAAGACAGTGATATTGATATTTTAGTGCAATTTAATCCCAATGCAAAAATTAGTCTTTTCGACTACGGCGGTATAGTTTACAATTTGGAACAAAGCACAGGTCGCCGGATAGACTTGGTAGAAGAACATACCCTAAAACCCTTTGCAAAAGCAACGGCAGAGCGTGATAAAAAACTAATCTATGAGAGAAAAACCTCGTAACGCAGAACGCTTACAGCATATACTTGAAGCGATTGATGATATTTTAGAATTTACAAAAAGCAGGAAATAGTTTCGGGCTACATCCGTTTTCCATTTCGGCAAAGATAAGTTCGGCTATTTCTCTGAAACATTTTGCCCAATAGCGACTGCTTCTTAGAATTTAATTTCCTTGCCATTATAGAAATCCAATATTTTTACGTTAAAGATAAATTCATATTTTGCCTGAATGCGCTCGGAAAGGCTTTTTTCGAGGTTATTTTTGGCTTGCTGTAAATCGAAAGAAGTGGCATGACCTACACGAAATCGTTCTTCCACATGACGATACAACACCTCGCTCATCTGCACCGATAAATTGGCAGCAGTATAACGCTGCTTTGATACTTCAGCATTAAGTTGAGCACGTTGCACGTCTTTTAAAAGCGTTTTTCTTGCATTTTCAACTTCCATTTCTTGCTGCCGAATTTGTATCTTAGAAAGTTTGACATTATAGTGTGCTTCCAATCGATTAAAAATGGGAATATTCATTGATAAGCCAACATAACTTTTCCAATTGTTCGACAGTTGGCTCAAAAATGGAACATTGAGCTCTCTGTTTTGGTAATAGTGATAGTAACCTGTGGAGGTAGATGCCGACAAAAATAAACTTGGATAATATGATGCTTTCACCATATTGAGTGATTTTTGTAAACTATTCAACCGATATTTTTCCGCTTTTACATCGGGCAACACTGCAAGTATCTGTTCAAAAACAACAAGTGGAATTGTCATTATATCTATATCAAAAAAAGGTTCTTCTATATCGAAAGTAGGGTCATCCACTTCAAGCATTTGCATTAAATCCAAAAATGCAATGCGTAAATTTTTTTCCGCGCTGGTAAGATTGTAATTTTCGTTTGCTTTTTGAGCAAGAATTTCATAAAGTTTCGACTGCGGTTCACGTCCACAATTTACCAATCGTTCAATGTTTTTCTCAAGACTGTCAGACAACACAATTTGTTCTCGCGCCACCACCTGTAGTTCCTTTTGAATAAGTATATTTAGATAGAGTGAAGCCACATTTAGAATAATACTGTTTTTTACTTTTTGCTGGTCTTCTGAAGCAGCCATAACACTGTATTTTTTTGCTTTAATATCACTTGATATACGTCCATCAAATAGTGACATTTCTAAATTGACACCTACATTGGCAGAATTTGTAACATTTTGTTCAAAGTAAATCCCTTCATTAGTTTGCGCACGACCAAAACTAAAACCATCACTGAGACTACCGCTAACATCGGGCAACCAATTGCCACGCGCCTGATTGAATGACGTTTTACTGCTTTCTACATTGATGACTGCACGTTTCACCTGAATATTATGTTCTATGGCGTACGCTATGCATTGTTGCAACGACCACGTAACCCCACTTGCCGATGTTTGCAGTAGAAAAAAAAAGATTGTCAATTTCCGCATAATATGTTATACAATTATTCCATCTTTCATTGAGATAATTCTGTCGGTCTGTTGTGCAATACTCTGTTCATGCGTTACGACAACTACTGTAGTCCCCTGTCTATTGATAGAACGAAATAATTCCATCATTTCGTTAGAAGTAGCGGAGTCCAACTGTCCTGTAGGTTCATCTGCCAAAATAACTTTCGGACAGGCAACAAGCGCACGTGCGATAGCAACTCTCTGTTTTTGTCCCCCCGATAACTCATTTGGAAAATGTTTTGCCCAATCGGAAAGCCTCATAAATTGCAACAAATCCATCGCTTGACGATTTCTTTCTTTGCGTTCAATGTTCCGATAATACAGTGGTAAAGCAACATTTTCAACAATATTTTTATACGCAATTAAATTTGCCGACTGAAATACAAAGCCAATAAACCGATTGCGATAATTAGCCGTTTCTGTCTTATTGAGATTTTTTATCAACTTGCCATCTAAATAGTAAGTCCCCTCATCATACTTATCCAGCATCCCTATAATATTCATTAGCGTTGATTTACCCGAACCTGACGCACCCATAATAGACACCATTTCGCCTGTTTCAACAAGCAAATCAACTCCCTTTAATACGTGCAGATTTGTAAAGAATGTTGTGTAAGTTTTATGGATTTGATTTAATTTGAGCATAATTAGTAATGATCCGTTCTGCCTCTGTAACGCCGTTTTTGATTTCTGTATAAATGCCGTCAGAAACACCTAAATCTACTTTCTTACAAATAGCTGTTTTCCTAATAGTATCTAACACACGAACGAATGTTGAGTCGTTGTGATAATTTATATGTTTTTCTTCAATAGACAATGTTTTTGCACTGCTGTTTAAGATGATGGAGGCTGTTGCAGAGTAGCCTGACCGCAAAACAGGCATTGTATCCGTTATTTCAAATTCGGCATCTAATATATATTTCATAATGCCGTTTTCGGCTTCGCCTTTCGATGAAATCTTTGTTACAACGGCTTGCGTCTTCAAGTTTGGATAGGCATTAAAAGTGAGCGTAACACTATCATTCAAACAGACATGGCGCAAGTATTGTTCGGCAATAAGCGTTTTGAATTTGAACCGTCTTGTTTCTGCCACCACAGCCACTGTTGTGCCCGGATTGTAATTGTTTCGCTCAATAACAGAAGCACCTGCTTCCAAAGGAATATCTATGACAGTACCAGAAGTGCTTGTCTTTACAATGTTGGAAATGTTTTTTGAAAGTACGCGCCCTTTTTTCAAAATGTCTAATTGATTTTGTGCTGAAATAAAATTTTCCTTTGCCATTAAGTAAAGACGAGTAGACTCGTCCATTTCCGTTTGTGCAATAGTACGAGAGTTAAATAGTTGCTTATTGCGCAAATATTCTGCATTTCTAGCGTTAAATTCAATTCGCGTTTGAGATACGGCACTTTCTAATCGTTCTATATCGGATGTACTTGGCACTAATTTAACGGAAGCAATAGCCGTCCCCTCTTTCACAAAATCGCCAATAACTACAAAAATTTCTTCCAAAATACCTGATAATTGCGATTTGATTTCAATCTCTCTTACGGGAAAAACATTGCCTGGGATATAGATAATTTCTGCAATATCACGCCTTTCCGCAAAAACTGTTATGTAAGATGTTCGTGGTACTTTTTTGAACGAACGATACACAACAAAGCCTAATATCAAGACAACGAGTATTACGATTTTTAAAGTCTTCATCTTATCCCCTATTTTCATAACGAATAGCATCGACAGGCTCAATAGTAGAGGCTTTAATGGCGGGAAAAGCCCCTGCGATAATGCCTGCGATGATTAAAATAATTAAGGCGGCGACAGCAACTCCAATATGAAGTGAGGTTCGCCAGACAAATAAGTTAGTTTTAGCCATAGACAACAACTCATCTATCAACATCAGCATGCCATTTCCAAGCAATAAACCTATGATACCCGCAACAGTTGTAATAATTATAGACTCCAATAACACCAATTGAATAATGGAATGTGGCAATGCGCCAACTGCTAATCTAATACCTATTTCATTGGTACGTTCTTTGACAACAACAAACATAATGTTACATACACCAACAATTCCACTTATCAAAAAACAAATCCCCACGCCCCAAATAAAAAGCCGAATACCACGAAATAAACCCTCAAATGCCGAAGTTTGAGTTTCAAAATTGGCAATATACACCGCCTGTTTATCGTCCGAAGAAAATTGATAATGGTGTGCAAGATGACTTTTCAAATCTTCTTCAAATACTTTTGAATTACTGTTTGAACTCAAATACAAACAAAATGAACGAAAATCATTTTCTTTAGTAATTAACTGTTGGTAACTCGTGTAGGGAATATATATAGACCCTATTTCGGACGCACTGAATAAATTTTCATTCTTTATAACACCTATGACACGAAACAACGCGCCACCAATAGCAATATGTTTTTCCAGTGCGTCTTCTTTACCAAACAAAGTAGTTGCCACCTGTTCGCCAATAATTGCCACAGGACGAGATTGTGACACATCCCCAAAAGTAAACAACCGTCCTTTGTCGTAAACTTGCAAAATTTTGATTTGCATATAATCGGCATTAACACCAAAAGTATTAAAAACACCACTTTTTGTATTATTGCGAACCAACACTGACGTACTCATTTCGGGCGAAAGTGCAACTATTTCCGAATATCGCTTTTGCAGTCTGTTTAGATAGGTGTCGTCAAATCGAATTTCCTTCCCTTCTTTTATATTGTTGTATGATTTGGAAGTGACACCACCGTAAACATAAATGCTTTTTTGTGCAAATACGCTAAAAAGACTCATTACGGCTTCTTGAAAGCCTTGACCCGTACCCAATAGAACAACAAGTATCAAAACGCCCCAAGAGATACCGAAGCCCGACAATATTGATCTCATTCGATTGTAACGAATAGAATAGAAAATCTCTCGCAGTGGCGCAAACGATATGTTCATAATAGTTTTATCAACTCGGTAATACCCCATATCGACAATGCAGGAATGACAACCGAAAATACTGCATAAATCCATCTTATGTTGTATATGTAGTGAATGAAGATAACAATTATTAAGTAATAAGAAATAAATGACCAATTAATTAATTGTTCGCCTAATTTGAACATTGGATTGTTGAATAATGCTTGCTGAATAACAATACTATCACCTGTCGGAACTTGTATGTTATCTATTAATATGATACTTGCTAAAATAGAAATAATAGGGATTAAATATGCAAAAGACGATGTGTAAAGCAGGCGATTAAATGTTGCTTGCCCACTAAACAAAAGTGCTGTCAGATGAAAAAGAAAAGAGGATACAAGCCAAATAATTAAACATGCAACGATCATCAGACCAAAATTTATGTTCAATACGGTCTGATATATTGAACTTAGTGTTTCAATAGCAGGGATTATTCTACTTACTGTAAGGCTGTATTCTGCCATTAGAAAACCATATACCAAAACAACACATATTGCATACCACTTGGGTAGTTTATCTATACGAGCAATTAGCTTATTCATTTGACAAAATCCATTGAAATATATATTTCCGCGTACGCCGCGACTGAAATAATCACAACAGTAAGTAATGATCCCCATCCTACGGTTTTATAAAACTGTCTGGAAAAACTATCTTTGTTGCGCATTGCTTGAATAATGTGCCACGCTATATAAAAACCTGTCGCACCAGAAAGCCAAAATCCGATAAACTCAATACTATGTGGCAAAGTAATTTTCATAATCGTCCATGCACTCACACCTGAATGATAGGATGATACAAATATATCAGCAGAAAGAAAACCATTAAGGAGCAAGTTTAACAATGTACCAAATCCCAATAACACGCCACCAAGTATGTTAATCACGCACCCTAAAATGTTATTGCAAAAAACAGACAGAAAGGCTTTTTGCCTATTACCCTCTAATAAAAACTGTATAGTTCTATCTATTGAATTTTCGGATATTTCGGCAGACGACATATCCATTTCAGGTATTTTTACTAAAAAAATCCTCAAAACAAAAGGCAGCAACCAACACAAAAAAGCAATAATAAAAAAATGTTTTTTTGCCATTTATGGTTGTATTTGCTTGAAAAAATTATCTATTGCTTCACGAATGTTTGGATAGTGTTTGGACTTTATGCCTTTGATTTGTTTGTGTGTATCATCTTTTAGATGGACTTCCAATATTCCTTTTTCCTCGTTGAGTGTGTAATTTATTATCATATCCCATTTTATACTCCAATGGCAAGGATACCGAATTTTCTCGCTACTTATCGAAAGCATCTTACTCATGAAGACGACATCTATTGCTATCACCATCATAACGAGGATGACGGAGAAAAGAAAATAAGATACAGGAATTACATATATCGCGAGAACAGCAGCAACAGCAATGAAAATAAATTGCACTATTTGACTCTGCCATGTTGTAAGATCAATAATGACAGGCGTACTTTTTTTTCGTAAAAATGATCCTGCGACAAAAAGCAGTAGCAATGCAATACACAGACAACTTCCGAATAAAAACCATCTGATAACACCTAATTCAGGCAAAAACAAAAATAACGCACTAACAGCAAACACTGATAATGAACTGGTGAGCAAACTTTTTGAAAATTGTTTATTCTTTTTCATTATTTTGTATAAATTCTTAAAGATTATGGCTACCGCGCAAGATAACTTACGCGATAGCCATAGTTAAACATCTACAGTGCGGCAACTGCAGTACCAATACCAAAAATCCAACCAGCAGGACACCAGCCGAGTCCGATGGCGCACTTACCTAGCCCCTTTGCAAATTCCCCACAAACCGCACCTGCAACAGCTAACCCGCCTCTTTGTTCATTCGTGAGATCTTCTCCTGCCGCCGAATAGTACAAACAAACTACGGCTGCCTGTTGCGAACAAGATGCTTCTTTCTTGCTGCTAATTCCGTTCAAAACTCCAAGCGACATAACCATCGCCAAAAGCATACCTAAAATTACTTTTTTGTTTTTCATAATAATTTTGTTTTGATATTTATATGATTAATTAACGACTGCAAAGTTACTTATCATACGCAGATAATCAAAATTTTTGTGTTGTGAATTTATAGGCAAACTTGTTGCAAAAATAACAATATTTTTGTCTAAATATTTTCATCATTCATTTTGCTTTCCTCTGAAATCCATAAAAAGAAATCATAATTAAGAATGTCAGAAATACGAAGCAGTTGCCTTGTATTGATACTGTCGTTGTTAAAAATATGGTATAAATTAGACCTGTCGCAAGGAAGTTCTTGGGAAAACCATGTGGCTGTTCTACCTTGCGATTTCAGCACTTCTTTTATTTTCTTTCCTATATGAATTTCTTTTTTCATACTCAATTTGTGCTGTTGATAGGGCATAAAAAAAGCGGACTTTACCGTATCCGCTCTGAGGTTTTCGACCACCTGTATTACAGATAAGCAAAAGCCCGCATTACTGCGAGCACTTTTACCTATTCCTGTAATACTTTGAAAGTGTCGAAATTTCAGAGCAAGAATTTGTGTTAAACGTTCTTTCTGTTATTTATGCCTTTGTTTTATTACATATAAGGATCTCTATTTGTTAATATTGTGTGACTACGATCATAGCCTTGATGACCCAAAGTTACAATTAATTTGAATAATATACAATAAGTTCATAGTCAATCTGTATTATTTCGACTAAATTTGTCTAACCTACTTCTTCGGGTTGTACTTGGAAAATTGGAAAACATTATTTGTCGCTTGACAGTTTTTATAAGGTTATGCGCTACCATCCGAGTTCCAGTCCACCGGCGTGCGCAGCAAATCAAGATTTCCTCTACAGCAACAGAGCAACAATAGCTTTGACTTGTGGCAGTAACGGCTGAATGTTGTTGTTGATTATAACAAAGTCCGCACGACTTCTGCGTTCCACGTCCGACATCTGCGCAGCCATTCGCTTTTTGACTTCTTCGGCTGTGGTACGTTTTATGTAAAGCTTTACATAATGCGTTTCGAATGAATAAAACAGATTTAAGGATACGCCCAATTTACCACAGACTGCATAATAGGATAGAGGGACATATCTGTATCTGTTTCACAGCATACACTATCATGTTGGAAATTGAAAGGATATTAAAAAAGGCGAAATGTGCAATAACCTTAATCCCTAACTTTTCCCTGTTTTACGTAATCGGCAATATCTTCAGTTTATCTAATAGTGTGGCAGTTTTTTTTGTTATTTCTGCATTGAACCATTTCTGATTGATTTTGACCTTTT
>JAISPZ010000138.1 GCA_031274555.1 Bacteroidales bacterium
TCTGCATTTTTTTTGTCGAAAAACAGCATATCAACCCCTCGTTTCCCAAAATATCCGCAAAAAAAACTTCGGAAATATTTTTCTACTCTCAAAATAATTTGCTTGCGGATTTAAGGAAAGCTAATAAAATCGAAGGTGAGTTAAGGAAAATTTATGCAAATTTTACACAAATTGTATTACCTTTGTATCCATGAAAGACGTAAAAGAATGAATATTTATACATCATACAATTGTGACGTTTACTAATAAGGGGTGGCTTATGCTATCCCTTTTTTGTTTATAAATATGCAGAACAAATACAGATTTTTGGAACAACATATTGCTTATGCATGATAATAGAGTACATAATGTAGAGAAAGTTTATCAGTATCGGCTTTCGTCTTCGGATAGCGATTATGAGGCGATGCAAAGTTTGTTTCAATCCAAGCACTATAATTGGGCACTGTTTATGGGACACCTTGTGATAGAAAAACTGATTAAAGCCTATCACGTAAAGACAACATCTACGCATGCCATGTATAGCCACGATTTGCGACTGTTGGAAAGCAAGAGTAATATTGGGATCCCGCCGGATATGACTTTATTGTTGGACACTATTACAGGATTTAATATCAATACTCGTTATGATTCGTATAAAAGTGATTTTCAAAGACGTTGTACACCTGAATTTACAAATGAATGGATAGCAAATATAAACAGGCTGAGATTATGGATAAGAGAGAGGCTATTAGCACAGCCCAACAGTATGTGAGTGATGTTGAGAGGAAGTATCGACTTACGAGGTCGTTGCTGTTCGGTTCGTACGCGAAAGGAAATTATCATGGCAATAGCGATATAGATGTGGCAGTGGTTATCAAGGACGTTGAAAATCTCTTTGATACAGGAGTTGATTTAATGCGTTTGCGAACAGAAGATAATTTAATTATAGAACCCCACGTTTTTCGGGATAGCGATTTTAATTCCGATGACCCAATTGTTTTTGAGATATTACGTAACGGAATTGAATTAAAAGTTAGGGGTGAGTAGGTGAAGAATGAGGGCGCGGTCGGGCTATCCGCTGCAAAGTCGCGAGTAAGCGAGGGCAGAGGACGCGCTTGCGCGGACTATGCCGAGCGAGAGCGACTTCATTGCGAAGCAATAATTTTTTTGCAAGCCAACCCGCCAACTCTGCGCTGTGTGCCCGCCCGCAGAACCACCCGCTGCAAAAAAGGATTTCCGCTACTATCCCTAACGCAGCAGAGCGCAGGATAATTGTCAATTGTTAATTGTCAATTGTCAATTCGCTAAAATGCAGGACAGAATGTAGAAAATAATTGTCAATTGTTAATTGTCAATTGTTAATTCGCTAAAATGCAGGACAGAATGTAGAAAATAATTGTCAATTGTTAATTGTCAATTGTCAATTCGCTAAAATGCAGGACAGAATTTAGAATTGAGAACGCAAAATAGAATTGAGAACGTAGAATTTAGAATGAAGAATGTTGTTATGAGTGAGGACGAAAGAGCAGATATGATACAGTTGATGGAAGATAATTTCGATTATCAGGAAGAACCAAAGTTGGGGATTTTCTGGTACGACAAAAATGAAGATGTGCTCTTTGGGGTGGTGAAGTCAGATGCTCGTGATGTTGCATACGTTGGAAACATGGCTCGGAAGACGGTCAGCAGTTTGCATAAAAGTTGGTGGACAAAGCAGAAAATGCGTTACAGGGCAGGAAAAGAAAAGAACAGCATTTTTGAGAGCGATTATACCAAAGTCCCGCGTGGCAGGATATTCCAACGCAAATCCGACAACACGTTTGAAGTCATGTGTGGCAGTTGGATAAATGACCACATCATGGATTTGATAATAGAGGAGTTTGACCTGCAAAAGCAGAAAGTAGAAAAGGTCATTGACGAACATTGGGAACTTGGGCACGGTTGGGGTGAGTAGGTGAAGAATGAGGGCGCGGTCGGGCTATCCGCTTGATTTGCTAATATGTAACAAAAGCATATTTGATAAAAAGAAGAACGATCACACAGTAGAACATATAATATCCACAAAAGGAATAAAAATTTATGGATAGGGATACGCTGAATTAAATAATAAAATAGAAAATATTAAAAACTAAAACATAAAACAATAAAACTATAAAACTATGAGAACTATGAGAAAAACAAGAACGAATTTTTTATCGTCTTTCCGTTTAGACATTAAAACGAAGTTTGCCGTACGGCTTGGGTGTCTATTGGTAGGATTTATTTTTCTATTAAATGGTTTTGCCTTTGGGCAGAGGACATTTCAAAAAATAACATCAGTTGAAGAGATAACAAGTGGTAATTACATTATTGTTGCTGATGGGTACAACAAGTCTATGGGTGGCAAACGCACTAGTGCTGGTACGTTTTTTGATACGGTGGATGTTCACATAGGTGGAGATAAAATTACTATTTCAGGATCTGAAGCCTCCGATGCAACATATCCCCAAAAGAATAATATTTTTTATATTACAAAATCGGGAAGTCAATACACTATTGGAAGAAATGGGCAATACGTTGGCATGAAGAACACCTCGACACAAACAGATTGGGGAGCAAGTGCTGAAACAGATGCATTTAAATGGACTATTGATTACACGAGTAGTGCATTTAGGATTTGTAACGTGGGAACGACTGCTCGTTTCTTGAAGTATAATAGTAAGTCAGCGGAAGAGAGGTTTAGCACATACACTGCATCGCAAGCCAATAGTTCATTTATCCAACTATTTAAAGAAGTTATCGTACCCCCGACTGTTGAGCCGACTACTGGGGGAAATACAAGAAGTTGGGAGATGGTAGAGGGTAACAGTTGGAGTCAAACTATCAATCTGACGGCGGAAAATATTACGGAAGATTTGTCGTTCGAGATTGTGCCGAGTAGTGCTACGGCAGCTACTACGGTTAGTCCCACTTCAATGACTATTGGTGAAATAGAAACGACTAATCCGTTCGATGTGACTATTGGGAAGAATGGTACACCTACTGTTGGTGTGTATCAGGATACACTTGTTATCAGACAGGGTGCAACTCGTGTAGGTGAAGTGGTAATAAATTTTGAAGTACTTTCTGCTTCTGTCCCGACACTTACTACAACCTATCCCACAGAGAGTTCTACTGTTGTGGCGGACTCCGTTGTTACTACGTACGCACTTACAAATCTTAGTGTTAATGGAACTGTCAGGGCACGTCTTTCTGGTGGTGCGGCGAGCGACTCTGTAAACATTAATAGCGGTGACGGCACTGCCACTATCACGCTGCGCAACATTGCTTCGGGTAATTATACGCTTGAAGCAAATCTTGTGGAAACAGCCAACAAAAGTAATGTGCTCGCAACAGCTCTTTCTGTTGATTTCACCATAGACTTACCCGATGTAGCAGAAGTTACTTATTCCCCTTTCTATAAAGCAGATACAAATAAATTTGAAGATAGCGTAGATATAACGCTTGCTTCTGTTACCGATGGTGCAAGTATCTACTACACCACTGACGGCAGCGACCCAAAAGCAAATGGAACTCTCTACAGTGCACCTGTTAGAATTTACGCCAACGCTACTATCAAGGCATTTGCCCTTAAAGCACATTGCGATACATCTCCAGCTAATTATGCCAAATATACCCGTACAGATATTGTAGAAAATCCTGTTTTTGAACCGTACGTAGGGGGTGGATACAAATTTATAGATAACGTTAATGTTTCAATAACTTCGGCAACCGAAAGTGCAGAAATTCGTTATACGGACAATGGTGACACACCAAATGAAGGCTCAACGTTATATTCAACTCCTATTAATCTGACGGCTACAACCACTCTTAAAGCTATCGCATATAAGGCAGGCGATATTACTTCTGGCATGTCTTCTCTCACTTACACATCGGCAACTCCGACCGCAGTTAGCGTTCCTTACTACTTGCCTGGGGCAAAAGTAGTAGCTGATTTAACCGAAGCAAATGGATATGTTAATAATTTAGGGACAGGTGCAGACTATGCCGCAGGCGATTCTGCAAGAATAAGGTTTGATAACACAGGCGAAGAACTTATCCTCGCATATAACGCTATTGCTGATGCGCTCTCATTTAGAGCAAAAACTAATACGGGCGGTAGTCCGGCCAGATTTGCAGGGACAATGACTATTGCGACATCTTTGAATGGATATGATTTCACAACCTTATTCACAATTACAAAAGATACGACTACAAGTAGGGTATATGACTATGAATTGGCATTACCAGTCGAAGCTCGCTACGTTCGCTTTAGGTACGACAATAAAATTGCGGGTAATTTTGCTCTTGGCAAAATCCGCTTGTCAGTAGCTCCTTGTTCTGACCCTGCACTTAATACCGCTGAGCTAACTTCTACAACAGCCAAACTCTCTTGGATAGGTGGTGCTATAAGTCAGAGTTACGAACTTAGAGTTGCAGAAAGTTCCTACGGCCTTTCTACAGCAGCAGTTTGGACTGTATCTAAAAGCGATACTGTGATTGAAAATCTTGTCGCAGAAAAAAAATACTACTATTCTGTAACAGGTCTTTGCTCTGGTGGTCGCGAAAGCGTAGCCGTTGTCGATAGTTTCACGACTCTTTCCGCAGCAGCACCTGTTATAACAGTAAACCCCGAAGCACTTGCTTTTGATACTATTGTTACACGCACTCAAACAAAGAATGTTGTTGTAACAACAGAAAATCTTGGGGAAGCTGCAACAGTAACCCTTAAAGATGGTACATCTGGATTTGCAGTATTACCTTCAACTGCTGACGATAACGATGAAACAACAGTAGCCGTAACATATACCGCAACAGGCACAGCCACACAGATAGACACTGTGATTATAAGCGGTGGTGGCATAACGAAAGAAGTTGCCCTTGCAGGCACACCAAGAACCCCGTCTGTAACAACAAATCCTTCCACAATAGTAAGGTTTAGCACTAATGCAGGCACCCCACAAACAAAAAATATAGTTATAACAGGGAGTTATCTGCTTGGCGATGTATCGCTTGCACTGCAAGATGGTTCAAACTATACACTTGATAAGTCTGCCGTAACAGAGAGCAATGCACTCCGCGCAGGTGGCGACACCGTTACTGTTACATTTACGGCAAATGCAGCAGCTGCACTTGATACTGTTATCGTGACAAGTAGCAACGCGACCACAAGAAAGATTGCACTCAGTGGCACAAGTTACACTTCGCAGGATCTTCTTCTTGTAGAGGATTTTGATTACGCAATATCTTCCATAGACACAAGTTCAGCAGTTGTTGCTGCAACAGGATGGATTGCACATTCGGTAACAAACAACCGTGGGGTAAGTATAGTAAATCCGGGTTTGTCCTTGGATGGATACGCACAGTCGGGTATAGGCGGTGCTGCTTACATGGATGCAACAGGTAATGATATACACAAACTGTTATTACAGCCAGTAGATGATGGTAGTGCGTATGTCGCATTTATGTTTAGGACAAAAACGAGCAATTCTAAGGGATACTTTATGCATCTTAACGAAAATGCAGATGCTTCCGGCAATTGGGGTTCGCGTCTGTTCGTAGATGCAGCAGGAACAGGAATTGGTATAAATGAAACAAGCTCAGACCCAGCCACATGGGTTACTGTTGTTCCTGACAATACATATTTTGGAGTAATAGAGTATGACTTGGCATCAGGTACAAGCAGTTTATATGTGATGGATGAATTTTCAACAACAAAGCCATCCGTATCTGCTACTTCTACAAGAAACAGTAGCGAAAGTGCTGTTGTAAAAAGCGTTAATTCTATCTCTTTAAGACAATATAATGCGAATCAGAAAGTAGAAGTAGATGGCATACGCGTTGCCCGCACATGGGCAGAGGCAGTCAAGGCGACTTCCCCAGCTGCGTTTACAGTTCGTCCTGCTTATAACAACGTAACAGCAACTTCGGCAAATGTGTCTTTCACACTTGATAAAGATGCAAAGACCTACTATGTCGTAAAAACAGCATCACAGGCAGGTATTACGGCAGAAAGTATAGTGTCCGATATTACAAAAGACAGTATAAATGCAATCTCAGGCGTTGCTGCAACAATATCTCTTACAGGTCTTGTAGCGGAAACTCCGTATTATGTATATCTTACTGCCAAAAATATTGGTGGATATTCGGTTGTTGATTCTGTTCTATTTACAACTATTTCGGCAGTAGCACCGGTTATAACCGTTGATCCATCTTCACTTGCCTTTGATACGGTTATTACACGCTCACAGAGTAAAAATATAGCTGTTACAACAGCCAATTTGGGAGGAGATGCAAGCGTAACATTAAAGGATGGAACAGTTGGTTTTGCTGTTAATACAGGTGTAGCTGCTGACAATGACGTTACTGTTGTAACTGTAACCTATACGGCAGGTGTCGCAGAGGCAAAAGATACTGTTGTTGTAACAGGTGGCGGTGTAACAAAATTAGTTGCACTTTCAGGTATGCCTGTGTATCCATCAGTTTTAGTAAACGTTGAGTCCTTGCAATTTGACGCTGTTGTGGCAACACCTGCTTCTAAAAAAATAGTTGTAAGCGGAACAAACTTGCTTGGCGATATAACTCTTGCAAAAACTCATGCCTCTTATACACTCAGCAAAACAACAGTATTAGCCGCAGATGCAATGCGTACAGGTGGCGATACTGTAACTGTTACATATCTTGCCGATGTGGTAGCCACTGACACAGTTGTTCTTACATCAAGTTATGCAACTACAGTAAAGGTTTCTTTAAGTGGCACTGTTCGCGATCGTTATGCAAATATGGTCGCAAATCCTGGCTTTGAAATCTGGGACGGTACTGCACCTGATTCATGGACAGCAACCGACTTTGTGAAAAAGACTGATGATGTTCACGGTGGTCTTAATGCAGCATACGTGAATGCGACAGCCAGAAAAGATCTTATAACTTACATAAATGGAGTTGAGGCAGGCAAGCATTACACAATAAGTTTTTGGTATAAGATAGACACTCTCGCAGGTAGTGGATTGCGTATATGGTCGGCATTCCGCACAGGAACAACTAATATCACAATAGCAGGTGACTCAAATTTAGCCATTCTGCAACCCTCCACATATCAGACAACTGTTGGCGAATGGACAAAATTTGAAATAAGCGACTATGTTGCACCAGAGTTAGCAGATAATTTCCGTTTTGAAGTTCGCACAATGACTGGTTCTAAGGCACGTTTTGACGACTTTTTCTTTGGTGAAGTCGATTTGTCTGCTCCACAGATTTTTTTGAGCACATCTTCTCTTGCATATACTAATGTTGCACTTGGCACACAGGAAGAACAGCAAGTAACAGTATCTACTGCAAATATAACCGATTCGCTTGTCCTGTCTATTACAGGACCTGGTGCCGCATATTTTTCAGCACCTGCGAAAGTAGGATATGGCAACGATACCTTTAATGTTGTTTATACTCCACTTGCAGAGGGTAGTCATACGGCAACACTTACAGTAAGTAATGGTTCACTTGAAAAGTATATTGCTCTTTCGGGCAATAGTATAGATATGTCGATTATGACACCTATAAGCAGTATTGTTACAGGCGCAGCACCAAGTCCGTATAATGGACAAACAGTAAATATAACAGGTATAGTTGTTGCAAAAACAACAGCAAATAACTTTTATGTTCAAGAGGCAGCGGGCGCAACGCACGGTTTATATATCTACAGAAATGGTGCAGGTGTTGCTGTTGGAGATAGTGTTGTTGTTACAGGTGGCATAAGTGAATATCATGGCTTAACAGAACTTACAACAGCGAGTGCAGAAGATATTACTGTTATAAGCAGTGGCAAAGATATTTTTGCCCCTGTTGCAATCACAGATTTGTCTCAGTTAAATAAAACATTGCACGGCGTTCTTGTTACAATCACCGATACGCTTTATTACGGTTCGGCTGGTACAAGCAACAAGTACGTTGTAAATAATGGCACCGAAGACATTACTGTTCTCCCGGATATTTACAATTCAGTTTCGCTTATGGGTGAGGGTAAAATTATAGTATCTATAACAGGTATGGCTTCTTATTACGATGCAAACCAGATTGTACCACTTAGCGAGGACGATATTACGGTTGTAGCACTTCCTGTAGGTGTTGAAGTTGTTAAAACGGCTGACGTTAAGGTTTATCCTAATCCGTCTGACGGTGTTGTGACGGTAGAGGCAGAGGGCAAATATTCTGTAGCGGTTTATTCTGTGGCGGGTGCGCTCGTCAATAGGACTGCTGCCAAGACAGGCTCAACTGTTTTGCGTATCCCGACACAGGGTATTTACTTCCTCAAAGTAATGGGTGAAAACGGAGCAGTAAGTATGCACAAAGTTATCGTCAAGTAGAATTTCTTAATCCCAAAAAAAGCCCGACAGAAAATCTGTCGGGCTTTTTTTATATGGTAAATCAATATGCATTTCCTCTGTAAATTTTTCATTCGTTTGCGTATAATTCAAGAATTTCATGTATATTTGTGTTCAAATAAAATCTGATATGCGTACAATCATCGAAAGTAAAACGACTGCTCCTAAGGAATATATTGGCATGGCAACGTGTCGTCCTAAAATCAAGATGCAAACACCTGTCCCAAATGGAAAATATATGACAAGTGACGAATTTTGGAAAAAAGCAAAGGTTGGTTTTGATGAAATCTGCAAAAAGCATGGTGTATTATAAGGATACTGCCTTAACCGACCTGCTTAACCTTTTAGATGGACTTATAGAGTGGCAAACTGACAATGGGCAAAGACGTTTGGAATACGAAACGGCTTTATCTTATTTTAACGACTTAAAAAATGCTTTTGATGAGATAGATACTCTTTTCTATCATAGTAAAGCAACTTATCCTGCACACAAAAGATACGGTGAATATGTTTATCGATACGAACGAAACTCTCGTACATCGTGGTATGCCTGTTATGACATTTCAGAGGGTATTATTGTGATAAACAGGATTATCAGCAATTATTTAAATATAGAGAATTGATTAGTTTGTCGGGCTTTTTTTATGCCTGATGAGTGGGCTGAAAGTTTTAACGTACGGTTCAAGGTTGGCGGGTTTTATCCTGTATTCTTCCGTTTTTTGCGAGTTTTTTTTATCTTTTAAGAATTTTTAACTTTTTGATTGGTGGAAAAATTTTATATTTGTATCTGTGAAACGAGCATGACGTATGCGCCGAAGTATATGCGTGAGTTTCGTAAAACCTTAAAAAACAGATTACAAAACGTAAGGAAAGAGTACGGGTATGAGTAATACATTATCAACAAATAGTGGAAACGCGATTTATTTCCAAATAAAAGAAATTCTGACTGCAGCAAGAGCAAAGGCATATTCCGCCGTCAATTTTGCGATGGTTGAGGCTTATTGGCATATAGGCAAACAGATTGTAGAGGCACAAGCTGGCGGTGAGCGTGCAGAGTATGGAACCCAACTCTTAAAGTATCTTTCCGAACAACTCACTCGTGATTTCGGCAAGGGGTTTGATGAAAGAGAATTGCGAAAAATCAGGCAGTTTTACTTGGCTTTCCCAATTCGGGACTCGCTGCGTCCCGAATTAGGTTGGACACACTATCGTATTATTTTGAGGTCATCTGACGATGAAGCTCGCAATTTTTATATTGACGAATGTGTAAAATCTCGATGGAGTACCAGACAACTTGAAAGGCAAATCAACACGCATTTTTACGAGCGTTTATTGTCCAGTCGAGATAAAGAAGCAGTTGCAAAAGAAATTCAAGAAACAGCTACACCAGCCGACCCTAAAGATTTTATCCGCGATCCATACATTTTAGAGTTCTTGAACGTAGAACCGTCACACAATTTATATGAAAAAGATTTGGAAACATCCGTTATCAACCATTTGCAGGCGTTTCTTTTAGAAATGGGCAGGGGATTTTCATTTGTTGCCCGCCAAAAGCGTATTTCGCTCGACGGTCGGAATTTTTACATTGATTTGGTATTTTATAATTATATTCTGAAATGTTTCGTGCTTATTGACTTGAAAATGGATGACTTAACACATCAAGATTTAGGTCAGATGCAGATGTATGTTAATTATTACACTCGCGAAATGATGAACGAGGGCGACAATCCGCCTATCGGTATTATCCTGTGTGCTGACAAAAGTGAAGCTGTTGTTCGTTATACGCTTACCGAAAATAACAAACAGATTTTTGCTTCAAAATATATGCTCTATTTGCCAACAGAACAAGAATTGAAAGATGAAATCTATTCTGTTATTAATAAATAACAGTGTTAATAAAATAAAAACAAATTGACTAAATTATAAAACGTAATGAAAGAGAAAAAACATCCTATTTTAGAAGCAGAGCGTTATCTTGATAATGCGAGAGAAATTTTATCAACCAAAGCAGGTAAGGACGGTCCTTATTATAGCGACAAAAAATATGTGAGAATGGCTGGGAACACCGCTTGGAACGGTGTTTTGGTTGCGTTGGACGCTGTGTTGCCTGTGCGAGAAAAATTGAAACCAAAATCACGCCCAAGTATTGAAACGTATGAGGAAGAAATGAGCAAATGCGACAGCAAGATGACAAGACCGTTGTATAACGCCTACCAACTGCTACATCTTCACATGGGCTATGATGGAGTACTCGACTACAAGTCTGTACAAAGTGGTTTGGAGAAAGCCAAAATTATGGTTGATTGGGCTGGAAAGCAGTACTCAAGAATGCAGAGAACGGCAGTGGTGTAGAGATTGCTTCTCGCATTAGGTGGAGAGCTGCTTTTTACATTGGGTCGGGGGTGATGTTCGGTGGGGGAGTTGCTTTTTACATTGGGTCGGGGGTGGTGCTATGCGGGTGGTGCTTTTACATTATGCGTGGGGTTGCTTTTTACATCAGGTAGAGGTTGCTGTCGCCGTAAGAGAGGAAACGGAAGTCGTGGGTGAGAGCGTAGTTATAGACGGTATGCCATTCGTCTTTGAGAATTGCGGCGATAAGTAAGAGAAGAGTGCTTCTGGGTTGATGAAAGTTGGTGATTATGCCGTTTGCGAAGTGAAAGCAATAGGATGGCGCAATCATTACTGATGTTCTCGCGGTAATATTATCCGTACCGTTTTTATCAATGTAATTTATTAGTGTTTCGACTGTTTGTAGAGGTGTTTCTATGGCAGGTGTGCCGTCGTAGGGCATCCATTGGGTTATATGTGGCACTTTTTCGAGCCTGCTGTCGTAGTTGTGAATGGTTTTTGCCAAGTAATACAGTGATTCGAGTGTGCGCATGGATGTTGTCCCGACAGAAATAATCGGACGATTTTCTTTTAGTGCGTCACGAAGTTGTTCTAAAAATATGCGGTTTACGCTAAATTTTTCGGCATGCATTTCATGTTCATCTATGTTCGATGTCTTGACAGGCTTAAAAGTTCCTGCGCCAACATGCAGGGTTAAATATGCTGCTTCGACATCAAGATTTTCGAGTAGATTGTCCGTAAAGTGCAGTCCTGCGGTAGGTGCTGCAACAGAGCCGTCGTATCGCGCAAAAACCGTTTGATACCTTTCTCTGTCACTGCTGTCTGTTTCGCGGTTGATGTATGGTGGAAGCGGGATTTTGCCCGCAAGCTCCAAGATTTGCGAAAACGTGACAGTGGAATTATTCCACGAAAAATCTACAAGAAAAGTGTCGCCGTTATTCTCTTTGAGTGTCGCTGTGAGTAGTACAGCAGTTTCGTTATATGGAATTTCTATTTTTAATTCGTCGCTTTTCCACCTTTTTTTATTTCCGATTAAACATTTTATTGTGACTTTTTCGCGTGAAGCAAAAAATGAAACCGTTTCCTTTGGCTCGTGTGGCTCAAGAAAAAATATTTCGATACGTGCGTTCTGCTCATTATAAAATACCATTCGTGCGGGTACGACTCGCGTATTATTGAAAACAAGGAGTGCTTTTTCGGGTAATACTTGTCCGATATTTTTGAATATGGTTTCGGAAATTTCGCCCTTATCCCAAACTAAAAGTTTTGACATGTCTCTTTCTGGTGCAGGATATAGTGCAATTTTTTCGTCGGGCAGGTTGTAGTTGTAATCTTCTATTGACAGGTGTAGCATTTTGTTGCAGGTTTGGGTTTATGGGAGTTTTTTGTGTGTGGGGGGGGGCGGGGGAATGCCCAAATTTAATTGAGAATTTAGAATGTTGCTTACGCATTCGCTATTTGTGCATATCGTTCGCCTTTATTGTTGTTTTAATTTTACGTTCTACACTTTATTCTGCGCTCTGCTCATTCTAAATTCTAAATTCTCAATTCTACATTCTAAATTCTGTACGCGTCATTCTTGTAATTTATTGCCGTACGCGAGGTCGCCGGCATCACCGAGTCCGGGAACGATGTAGGATTCTATGGAAAGTTCTTCGTCCATACCTCCAATCCAGAGGGTGAAATTTTCGCCTTTTAATTTTTTCTGCAAGTATTCTACTCCTTGCACGGAGGCAATAGCGGACACGAAATGGGTATGACGTGGCTTACCGTACTTGATTAAACTGCGGTAGCATACTTCGAGGGACGCGCCTGTGGCAAGCATTGGGTCGCAAAGAATAAGTGTTTTATCTTCAAGACTTGGGCATGCTACATATCCTAACTCAATGTGAAAACGTCCTGCGGCATCGTGTTTGCGGTACGCGGAAATAAACGCGCTCTCGGCTTTGTCGTAGTAGGAGAGAATTCCCTCGTGAAGAAGCACACCTGCTCTTAGTACGCTACATACGATGGGTTGCTTGGTTGGCAAGCCCATTTCCTTAACTCCTAATGGTGTTTCTATTTTGATGTTTTCGTACTCAAAATGTTTGCTTATTTCGTATGCAAAAATTTCGCCCATGCGACGTAAATTGTGACGAAAACGCATGGAGTCTTTTTGAGTTATTTTGTCACGGATTTCCGAAACAAAAACGTTGAATAAACTGTTGTGTTCCCCTAAATTGTAAATCTTCATATTATTTTTTTTTACTTGTTTTTACTTTCCATCCGGCAATTTTTATTTATTTTTACTTTCCATCCGGCTTTTTCAAGACCTTTAAATATATCTTCCATTGTTGCGGGTTTTGCTTCGGGCATTGCTTTGGGCTTCGTTGTGGGCTTCGTTGTGGGCTTCGTTTCGTGCGGGTCGTTTTCGATTAGAAGTTTGTCGCTGTACAAAGATAATGTTTTACGTGCCTGTTTTACCTTTTCTTTTTCTGCATTTGTCTCTTTTATTTCGCGAATGGTCTTTTCTATTTGTGCATTGGCATTTGAGATAATCGTTTGCGCCTCGTCTTTCGCATCTCGAATGATTTTACTTTTTTTTGAATAGAGGTCTTCATAGAGGGCGTTATATTTTGTAAGCGTTTCTTCGAGCAACCTGTCTGTAATCTGCATACCTTTGAGTTCCTTGCGCACTTCTTCTTTCTCCACTTCGAGTTGTTGAAGTTCTTCTTCAAAATTAAGATGTGAGCGACCTGTTTTTTTTCTTGCAGAGGCAAGCATGTTTTTTGGCAGTCCCATTTTGTCCGCGATTTCAAATGCAAAGGAGCTTCCGGGAAGTCCTTTTTGGAAAATATATGTTGGCTTTAATGCTTTTTTGTCGTATAACATTGCGCCGTTTATAATCGACTCGTGCCGTTTTGCAAGAAGTTTTAAGTTTGCATAGTGGGTTGTGACGACACCGTACATTTTTTTGCTGCTCAAATTTTCTAAAAGTGCTTCGGCAATAGCTCCCCCTGCCTGTGGCTCTGTTCCGCTGCCAAGCTCATCAATTAAAAACAATGTTTTGGGTGAGCCATTCTCAAGTAAAATGCGCATATTTTTCAAGTGTGAGCTATATGTACTTAAATCGTTTTCTATCGACTGTTCGTCACCAATATCGACAAAAATTTCTTCAAAAATTCCAATTTCGGAATCTTCACGCATAGGTGGGAGCAGCCCGCATTGAAGCATTGTTTGAAGTAGTGCAACGGTTTTTAATACTACTGACTTTCCGCCTGCGTTTGGTCCCGAAATAATAACTATGCGCTCATCTTTTTCGAGTGATATGTTTAGTGGGACTACAGGCTTTACCATTTCGAGCAGTGGATGTCGCGCTTCTCTCCATAAAATATGCGGATGATCGAAAATTATTGGAAGTCCTGCATGCATATCAATCGCGAGTTTTGCTTTTGCAAAAATAAAGTCAATAACACCCATAAAGTGTGCTCCTTGCAGGCAGGATGGGACGTATGGATAAAGAAATTCAGAAAACGAGCGCAGGATATTTATTATTTCTATTTGTTCGTCATTTTGCAATTGTGCAATTTCATTGTTGAGCGCAAAAATTTCTTCGGGTTCAACAAAAACCGTCTGTCCTGTTGTGGAAACGTCGTGTACAAATCCGCCTATATTGCGTTTATATGATGTGATAACAGGAATTACGAGTCGTCCGCTACGCACTGTGATTTCAGCATCATCAGTGGTGTATCCTGCCTTCTTTGCTTCTGCCAGATATTTGCTGATACGTCTTTGCGATGACGCTTGCCTGGCTCTGATTTCTCTGCGTATGTTGTATAATTTTTCTGAAGCGCGGTCGCGGATTTCGCCCGACTGGTCGAGGATTGAGAATATACGTTGTGGGATTTCGTTAAATATTTCTACTTCTTCGATGAGTTTTTTTATGTGTGGATATTTTTCGCTCGGCAGTGACAGTATGTATCGCGTGATTTCAGTGATGGTGTGATAAAAAATTTGCAAATCCTTTAAACCCTCAATTGAGATTATGCTGCCTTTTGTTTTTAGACGTAACAACTCAACTCGGCAGTCGATATAGTCTTGTTGCGGAAATGGCTTTTCTGAAAGTATTATATTTCTAAATTCACTTGTTTGTTGTAGCAGTGGCTGCAACTTTGAGAAATCTGAAAGGAAATGAATTTTGTCTGCGTGTTCTTTACCGATAGGACTTAAACAGTGGTCGGAAAGCAAGCGTACAATGGTTTCAAAACCGATTTTTGTTTGAGAGTTGAATGGCTGTGTCACTGCGTTTGGAATTTCGCAAAATTACTTAAAATAAAGGATAAATTGGGAAACAGAAAATTTTGTTGTTTCTGTACAACGTTTTATTGTATTTTTGTTGTTTCTGTACAACATTTTTATTATATTTTTGTTGTTTCTGTACAACATTTTTTGTATCTTTGCGGTCTAATTAAATTTCAATGTTATGGAAGAACTTTTTGACTTTTTTTACAGGCAACTCAAACAAACGGATATGTCGTTTCAGCGGTATTTGATAGATGAAATCAACTGGGACGGCAGATTATCAGCTATTACGGGTTCGAGGGGAACCGGTAAAACAACAATGATTTTTCAGCATATCAAGCGGACTTTCGGCTCGTCACCAAAAGAGGCACTATATGTGAGTTTGGATAATATTTGGTTTTCGGGCAATCGGCTTTATGATCTTGCGAACGATTTCGACAAACAAGGTGGAAAATTTCTTTTTATAGACGAGGTCCATAAATACGAAAATTGGTCGCAAGAGATAAAGAATATTTATGACACCTTTCCAAATTTGAATGTGATTTTTACAGGATCTTCAATGCTTGAGATTTACAAAGGAAATGCCGATTTGAGCAGGCGGGCAGTACATTATATGCTAAATGGAATGTCTATTAGAGAATATCTGAAATTGGATCAAAATATTGATTTTCCGAAACTCACATTAGAAGAAATTTTTAAAAATCACATTGAAATTGCGGGTGAAATAAATGAAAAGATCAAGCCGCTGCTGCTTTTCAACGCTTATCTGAAACAGGGATATTATCCTTATTATAAGGAAGATAAGCGATTTTATTTGTCAAAAGTGGCAAATACGATAAATTTGGTTTTGGAAAGTGATTTGCCTGCTGCTCAACCGATAGAGATGTTTTCTATCAGGAATATTAAGAAATTATTGTGGATTATCTCAAAATCAGTTCCATTTACACCTAAAATTACCGAATTGGCATCGAAAGTTGGTGTCAGTCGGAACAGTTTGCTGAATTTTCTCACTATTTTGGAAAGGGGAGGAATGGTTAATCTTTTGCAAAATGGTGCGAAAAAGTTAAATTCGCTGGCAAAACCCGAAAAGATTTATCTGAATAATACAAATTTGGTTTATGCTTTCGAGAGCAATAAGCCCGATATTGGGAATTTACGGGAAACTTTCTTTTTCAATCAGTTGAAAGCCGTAAGAGACGTAACTTCTTCTCAAAGAACAGATTTTACGATTGATGGAAAATATCAGGTGGAAGTTGGCGGAAAAAATAAGGGACATGAGCAAATTATTGGGTTGGAGAATGCTTTTTTGGCATTAGATAATGTTGAGTACGGCTTTGGCAATAAAATTCCGCTTTGGTTGTTTGGTTTTTTGTATTAGCTTGTAGTTTTCGCTGATGTACTGCCTTGCTCGGGTGCTATGTTCTTGGAGTTTTTTGCAGATGCTGTGTTCTTGGAGTTTTTTGCAGATGCTGTGTTCTTGGAGTTTTTTGCAGATGCTGTGTTCTTGGTGCTTTTTTGCAGATGCTGTGTTCTTGGTGTTTTTTGCAGATGCTGTGTTCTTGGTGTTTTTTTGCAGATGCTGTGTTCTTGGAGTTTTTTGCAGATGCTGTGTTCTTGGTGTTTTTTGCAGATGCCGTGTTCTTGATGTTTTTTGCAGATGCTGTGTTCTTGGTGTTTTTTTGCAGATGCTGTGTTCTTGGTGTTTTCGGTATGAGTGCTACCGGTAATTCTATATTTCTGCGAATGTGGCAAACTCTTGCAGTATAGCTTCTACCTCTTTGAGAGAGGATGTCTGCATAAGGCGGACTTTGAAAGGTTTGAAGCCCTGTAATCCCTTGAAATAACCACCATAATGGATCTTGATTTCGTTACAGGAAACGCGCTCGGCGCGAGCAGCAGGGGTTTCGATTTTGGTGGAGTTTTGGCTGACTGCTGTCTTGGAGTTTTGGCTGACTGCTGTCTTGGAGTTTTGGCTGACTGCTGCTGTGGAGTTTTGGCTGACTGCTGTCCTGGAGTTTTGGCTGACTGCTGCTGTGGAGTTTTCAATTACTGCTGCTGTGGAGTTTTCGCAAAACCCTGCGGCAGTATAGTCATCGAGCCTCATTTTAATTTCCCCTTTTAAGTGTTCCAAAAGCATGTCAATTCTTTCTTTAACTGAGGGTAACGATTTTGTTCGCGCAAAAATCCAGGGATTTCCTATTGCTCCACGTCCAATCAAAACACCATCAACTCCATAGCGTTCACGCATTAAGAAAGCCTTATCTGCAGTATCTATATCACCATTACCAAACACAGGAATATACATTCGGGGATTGTTTTTCACTTTCCCGATAAGTGTCCAGTCAGCATTACCTGCGTAGAGTTGCGAGCGTGTCCGTCCATGAATACTTATGCCGCTAATACCTGTATCCTGCAATCTTTCTGCCACATCCACAATTGGCATGGATGAAAAATCCCAACCAAGACGTGTTTTCACTGTTACGGGAATATTTGTACTTTTCACTACCGCAGAGGTAATTCGTACCATTTTAGGAATATCCTGCAAAATGGCTGCTCCTGCACCTTTCTTCACAATTTTATTTACAGGACATCCCCAATTTATATCAATAAAATCAGGACGTTCGCGTGCTGCAATTTCAGCTGCACGGCGCATGGAATTTTCGTCATGTCCAAAAATCTGAATACCTGCAGGACGTTCTTCGTCCGAGAGAGCCATCTTACTTAAAGAAGATGCTCGTTCGCGTATAAGTGCTTCGGAAGATACAAATTCACTCACCAAAACGTCCGCGCCCATTTTTTTGCATAGCAGGCGAAACACCTTGTCGGTGACGGATTCCATTGGCGCAAGCCAAAGCGAAAATTCAGGCAGGAATGATAACATACGTCAGCAAATATACATCAAAACTTTTAGTTTACAAACATACGTTTACCCCAAATTTTGCATTAGAAGCCGTTGTAACGAGAACAATTTTTATTTCTTCGATGGTTTTGTGTCGCGCTTTTTTCTTATATCAATGTCGAATTTTTTTTCAGCAATGTCAATCATTGTTGAGTATGCCAAAGCTTTCATATCCGCTAATTGTAATTGATATTGAAGTTCTTCTATCCGCCTTTTAAGCATAGCTGTTTCGGATACGAGCAGTATCTTGTCTGACGGCTTATTATTTTTTTTTGTTTTCATCATTGATGACATTTTCGCGAAGGTAGTGATTTTATTTGCATGGCAGTGATTTAACCCCAAAACGGGTCTTCTTTTTGTATTCATTTTTTATACTTAAGGCTGTGATTTGTTAATAATTTTTGATTTGCTTTTTTCTCATAATTGTAATATATATAACGAAAAATTCTAAAAAAAAGCAAAAAAAGCTATTAATTAACTGCCTTTCAAAGTATTATAATTTAAAAATTTTTGTAAAATTTTCGCAAGATTTCGCAAGATTTCGCAAGATTTCGCAAGATTTCGCAAGATTTCGCAAGA
>JAISPZ010000156.1 GCA_031274555.1 Bacteroidales bacterium
ACACCCCCGACACCCCATCAAGAGAAGAAAAGCCACAAGCAGACTGTCAAATATCATTAACGCAAACATCTCGCTTCGGCTTCAGCGCAGATGTAGAATACACGATGTCATCAGGCTTGCAAGGTCCTGCGGTAAACCTAAGTTTTATCGACAGAAATATTTTTCGTGGCGGCGAAATTTTTTCTTTTCGGCTTAGTACAACTTACGAATTTCAGGTTTCAAACAAAAGCACTCAAAATCGCAACGTCACAAATGTTTTTGAAATAGCGGCAAATGCAAGCATTGATTTCCCCAGATTTCTTATCCCCTTTGGAACAGATTATATTTTCAAGTCATTTCGTGCGAGGAGCACTGTTTCTCTCGGGTACGCATTTCAGTATAAAGAACTCTATTCACGAAGCGTATTTAATGCAGCATGGGGATATTCCTGGAGGAGCAACAAGAAAAGTCACTTCTTCAATCCGATAGAAGTAAGCACTGTCAAAATGCTTCGCAAGAGTGATGAGTTTAATAAAATCCTTGACAGTAACAGTCAGCGATTACGTTATCAGTACGAGGACCACTTCGTACTAAACATGAATTACACGTTCATTTATAACGAACAGACGAAAGACAACATTCGCGATTTTAATTATGTGAGAGTCAGGACAGAAACGGCAGGTGCGTTATTATATTTAATTTCAAAGGCAGTGTCAGGCAAGATGAACGCCGATAAACAATACGAGATACTCGGACTTTCCTTTTCGCAGTATGTTAAATTAGAAGCAGAATACAAACATCATTTTGTTTTTTCTCAAAATTCTTCTCTCGTTTTCAGGACGCTCACCGGTGCGGGGTTTGCTTACGGCAATTCAAAAATGCTCCCTTATGAAAAAAGTTTTTACGTTGGCGGGTCAAGCACTTTGCGTGCGTGGACACTTTATCATGTGGGACCAGGAAGCTGGTATAATCCTGAATACAGGCGGATGGAGCGGCTTGGGGACATGACAATTCTCTTTAACTTGGAGCAACGTTTTCCGATATATTCAGTTTTTAAAGGCGCGGTGTTCATAGATGCAGGAAATATTTGGACACTGAGCAGCGAGAGTCCGTACGAGGGAGGTGGTATGTCAAAAAACTTTTACAAAGAATTTGCTGTAAATACAGGCTTTGGTTTGCGCCTCGATTTCAACTACTTCCTCATTCGGGTCGATATAGGTATCCCCATACTTGACCCCGCGTACGCTGAGGGGGACAGGTGGCGGTGGAAGAAGAACGGCATGAAATTCAGCGACATGGTCATAAATTTTGGCATAGGGTACCCCTTTTAGAATTACGAATTACGAATTACGAATTACGAATTAAAACGAACGTCAGTAACAGGCACAAACGATACACACTAACAATATGCACTAATGATATACACTGATGATATACACCAGCAACAACCGCGTCAGCCCTAATTGACAATTAACAATTGACAATTGACAATTAAAAAACGTGTCAGCTGTAATTTGTAATTGAAAATTCGTAATTGAAGATTGGGCGTTTCCCCGCCCCCTCGCAAGCTCGGGCGCGGGGTCGGGCTATCCGCTTCAATCTTTTTTGCTCCCCCGCAGCCCCACCCACCAGCCCTCGCGCTCCCCGCTGCAAAAAAGGATTTCCGCTACTATCCCTAACGCAGCAAAGCGCATAACAAAATGTAGAACTTAAATCAATTACGAATTACGAATTACGAATTAAAACAACCGTCAGTAACGGGCACAAGCGATACACACTAACAATATGCACTAATGATATACACCAATAACAACCGCAAACGATAGCACGAATGATATGCACAAACAACAACCGCAAACGATAGCACGAATGATATGCACAAACAACACGTGCGTTAGCCCTAATTGACAATTGACAATTGACAATTGACAATTAAAAACCGCGTCAGCCCTAATTGACAATTGACAATTGACAATTGACAATTAAATTACATTCACAAACAACAAATACAAACAACAATGAGAAAAATCGCTGAATGGATTTTAAAACTTTTCGGATGGGACCTCCGCCCATTCACTCCAACAGAAAAAAAATATGTTGTTATAGTTGCGCCGCATACTTCCTTCTGGGATTTTTTTGTGGGAAAACTTTTTTGCGTAGCAAGAAACATCCCCGCAAAATTTTTCATCAAAAAAGAATTTTTCTTTTTCCCTATCAGACGTGCTCTAAGAGCAATCGGAGGTATTCCCATAGACAGAAAACACGCAACAAACGTAGTAGCCTATTCCGTAGAACTCTTTAACAAAACAGACGATTTAGTGATTATCATCACCCCAGAGGGAACGAGAAAACGTGTAAACAAGTGGAAAAAAGGATATTATTTTATTGCCGAACGCGCATCCGTCCCACTCTACGCAGGCTTTATCGACTACAAGAAAAAGACATGTGGCATTATAAAACAGATTTCCGTAACGGGAAATTACGAAGAAGATTTCAAACATATTGAGCAAATATACAGGGGAATGAGCGGAAAGCGCCCCAAACGCTTCAATTTATACCCATAAAACTAACAGTTTCTGCCATATTTTTAGTATATTTGCCGTTTCGTAAAATCACATTTAACAACTAAATATTAACCATTTAATATTATGCAAAACAAAGGAGTTATCAAGTTTTTCGCCATTCTATTCGGGCTGATTTGTATTTTTCAGCTATCATTCACGTACTTTGCCTATCGCACAGACAGCAAAGCCGAAAAATACGCAACAGCACCTATTGCCCGACAGATTGCCGAAGAACTCGGGCAGGGCAATGAATTGAAAACAAATTATTTCTACGATTCGATTGTAACGGTGCGAAACCGCTACTTTCTCGACTCTGTAGGTAATGAAGTTATTTACAACATTCTAATCCGTAAATATACATACAAGGAATGTAAGGCAAGAGAGTTAAATCTCGGTCTTGACTTGCGCGGTGGTATGAATGTTCTAATGGAAGTATCTTCTTCCGATGTTGTTCGCGCTTTATCCGATTACAGTACAGACGTATTCTTTAACGAAGTGATGACTGAAGCCATCGCTCGCAATAAAGTTCAGGCAAACAGCAACTTTGTTGATGTTTTCGCAACTGTATGGGACGAGAAAGACAAAAACGCGTCTATGGCATCCATATTCAGTTACACGATGAAAGAAATCAATCCACATTCAACAAATGCGGAAGTCATCAAAGTAATCAAATCCGAAACAGGAAGCGCGTTTGACAGAACATACCAAATTCTTCGCCAGCGTATCGACAAATTCGGCGTTGCCCAGCCAAACGTTCAAAAACTCGGTCAAACGGAGCGTATCCTCGTTGAGCTTCCCGGTGTAAAAGACCCCGAACGTGTCCGCAAACTCCTGCAAGGGACGGCTCAATTGGAATTTTGGGAAACTTACGAATTTCTTGACATCATACCTGCTATACAGCAAGCCAACGACTATCTCGTTTCGGCTGTTCGTTTAGAAAAGACACATGACACAACCCAAACGGTTGCTGCCACAACAACCAAAGCAAAAGACAGCAGCACGGACGACCTTTTAGACCGTCTTGCTCTATCTTCCGACTCGTCGGCAGGTGCTAACGAGGCTTTGGACGAAGCTCAGTTTAAAGAGAAAAATCCCCTGTTCTCAATAATGATGCCCTCTATCTATCAGGGCGAGGACCTTAATCAGCGAAAAGGACCTGTTGTGGGCTATTCTCGTCAAAAAGATATGAATGAGGTTGATCGTCTTCTGACACTTGCCAAAGCAAAACTTCCACGCAATGCCAAGCTCGTATGGTCTGTCAAGCCTGTTCAGCCAAACACAGATATTTACGCCCTTGTCGCCCTCAAAATCACAACAAGGGACGGTCGCGCTCCTCTCGGCGGTGAAGTTATCACAGATGCACGTCAGGACATCGATCAAAGAGGCGGCGTTGAAATTTCGATGAGTATGAACACCGAAGGTGCTCGTATCTGGAAAAATCTTACAGGCTCGAACATTGGACATTCTGTAGCAATAGTGATGGATAACCTTGCATACTCATGGCCTACTGTACAAGCCGAAATTTCGGGCGGTCGTTCGTCTATCACGGGTGCTTTTTCAGTTGAGGAGGGTCAAGACCTTGCAAACGTACTCAAAGCTGGTAAGCTACCTGCTCCTGCGCAGATTGTACAGGAAGCCGTTGTCGGTCCATCACTCGGTCACGAAGCCATTAACAACAGTCTTGTTTCATTTCTTCTCGCGTTTTTGTTAGTACTTGTCTATTTGGTAGCATTCTACAACCGCGCGGGCTGGGTTGCTAATTTAGCATTGCTCATCAACGTATTCTTCATGTTTGGTGTTCTCACTTCGCTCGGTGCAGTATTAACGCTACCCGGTATTGCAGGTATCGTGCTTACGCTCGGTATGGCAGTAGATGCCAACGTTATCATTTACGAGCGTATAAAGGAAGAACTTCGAGCAGGAAAAAGTTTACGAATGTCTGTCGATGACGGTTACAAAAATGCGTATTCCGCAATTATAGACAGTAACGTCACAACCCTGTTGGTTGGTATTATACTCCTTTATTTTGGTACAGGTCCTATACAAGGTTTTGCAACAACGCTTTCTATCGGTATCTTAACATCACTCTTTACGGCGATATTCATTTCTCGTTTAGTTTTTATGGGCATACTGAAAAAAGGCAGAACAGTCAGGTTCAGCTTTAAATTTTCCGAAAAGTTCCTTTCCAAAGTTAATTTTGACTTTATCGGAAAAAGAAAGATAGCATATATCGTTTCTATTGTGCTGTTCGTTGTTTCCATTGCCTCTATTTCAACACGTGGATTTAGTTATGGTATTGATTTTAGTGGTGGTCGCTCGTATGTTGTGCGTTTCGACAATGTTGTAAGCACCGAAGACTTACGTTCGTCGCTCACAGATGCTTTTAATGGGGATGAACCCGAAGTTAAAACATTTGGTCCCTCAAATCAGGTAAAGATCACCACAAAATACAAGATAAACGAAACAGGAAATGACGTAGAGCAAGAGATACTCTCTGCTGTTTACAATGGCACTAAACCGTTCTTTACAGACACAATTTCACACGAAGAATTTGCAACTGCCGAAAGTGGCAAAATGCTCGGCGTGTTGAGTTACGAAGTAGTTGGTCCCACCGTAGCCACAGATATTACGCGCTCCGCATTTATTGCCGTATTTATCTCTATCATCGGTATATTCCTCTACATTTTGATACGTTTTAGAAAGTGGCAGTTCGGTGTTAGTTGCGCAACTGCATTGATGCATGACGCAATATTTGCAATGGGTGTTTTTTCGCTATTTTGGGGCATCTTACCTTTCTCGCTTGATATTGATCAGGCGTTTATTGCCGCTATCCTTACTATCATTGGTTGGTCTGTTAATAATTCCGTTATTATTTTTGACCGTATCCGCGAGAATATGCATCTTTATCCCAAGCGTTCGCTTTTCGATAAGATGAATAGAGGTATGAACGAAACACTTTCGAGAACAGTGAATACAACAGGCACTACACTCGTTGTTGTGCTTGCCATGTTCCTTTTCGGTGGCGAAGTTATTCGCGGATTTACATTCTGTATTCTTATAGGTATTCTTATAGGAACATATTCATCCATTTTTGTTGCAGCACCTTTATCGTATGATTTGATGAAAAAGGGCGAAAACAAAAAACAGTCTAAAAACGCCTAAAAAGGTAAGCATGAGAAGAACGCTGATACTTGCAATAGTGTTAATTGTACTTCCTTTGGAAGTGTTTTCCCAAAATAAAATTTTGAGAAAAGCCGACACCGCATTTAAGTATCAGCGTTATAATACTGCTGTAACCCTTTATCAAAAAGCATTTACAAAACTGAAAAAAATAGACCGCGAGCGTCAAAGCTACGTGCTTTACCAGATAGCGCAAGCATATCACAACAGCGGTCAGTACGGCAAGGCAACGAGTCAGTATAAGCGTGCTATAAAGGCTCGCTACTACACGCAAGATCCGTCTGTTTACCTGCAGCTTGCCAAACTTCAACTCTCGCTTGGTTTTTTTTCGGATGCTATAGAAAATTTCGACTATTATTTGGAATATATTCCTGATGACACCTCTGCTATCGCAGGTCGTGCCGCAGGTATTCTCGGAATGGAAGCACAGGAACAACCGACACGCTACGAAATCGCAAACGTAAAAAAAATTAATGGGCGCGAAAGCGAGTGGAGTCCACGTTATGTAGGAGAGGAGGAAGATATTATTTCTTTCACTTCCACTCGTGTCGGTGTTACAGGTAAAAAAATGGACGAATGGTCGGGACAACGTTTCTCGGACATTTTTATTTGCAAGCAGGATGCCAAGGGCGAATGGAGTATGCCCGAAAAAATCGATAAGAACGAAAACTTAAGCAGTAAATACAGCGAAAGCGACGCAATATTTACGAATGACGGCACTGTTGCATATTTTACGTTCTGTTCCAACGAAAAAAAGAAAGATGGTCGTTGCGTCATCAAGACATCAAAGTTTGATGGAACAGAATGGGGTAAACCCGAAGATGTTTCTATCGGTGGCGACTCTATTTCCGATTTTGTTCATCCATATATTACCCCTGACGGTGGAACACTTTACTTTGCGTCCAATCGCGCAGGAGGGTTTGGCGACCTTGATATTTGGGTCGCAACAGGCAGCGGGACAGAGTTTGGAGAGCCTGTCAATCTTGGAAGTTGTGTAAACAGTGTAGAGAAAGAATGTTATCCTTTTTTGCGCAACGATACATTACTTTATTTTTCTTCAACAGGACATAACTCTATGGGAGGCTTCGATATATTCAAAGCGACTAAGAACGAAGATGGATTTTGTGATGTGACGGCATTAGACTTTCCGATAAATACCAATTCTGATGATTTTGCAATTTGTTTCTACAAAGACCAAAACAAAGGATATTTTTCTTCCAACAGGATGGGAGGAAAGGGCATGGATGACATTTGGTCTTTTTATCTGCCAGACCTTCTGTTTACAATATCTGGAACAGTCAGGAATGACGAAAATATGCAGCCGGTATCCGAAGCTATTGTAGGAATTATGGGTTCGGACGGAATGTTTGCAAATACACGTACAAATTCTAAGGGATTTTACAGGTTTGACGCACGTCAGATAAAGCCTGCAACAACATATTCCATCACTGTAGAAAAGAAAGATTTCCTCGGAGCGGAGGCGACAGAAACTACCGTAGGCTTGACACAGAGCAAAGATTTTATACGCAACTTTACTATCTCGCCTGTACCAAAGGGTGCTGTAACGTTGCCAGAAATTCTTTATGCTGTCGGAAAGTGGGATTTACAGGAGCAATATCAAGATTCACTTATCGGACTTATAACACTATTGGAAAAAAATCCGCGCCTTGTCATAGAGCTTGCCTCGCACACAGATATTCGCCCCATCGCAATGGGTAATGACTCCCTTTCGCAATTACGTGCACAGGCTGTTGTTGATTATTTGATTGAAAGAGGAATACATCCCGAACGTCTGATTGCAAAGGGGTACGGACATCACGTTCCACGCACAATTACTTCACCGATATATGCTTTTGACAGTGGTGTTGTGCTTACGGAAACATATATAAATACTATCTCTGACAAAAATCTTCGTGAAAGTGCTCATCAGCTTAATCGGCGTACTGAATTTAGTATATTGAGGGACGATTTTATACCGTCAGACGGCAACGCTTCCGTACTTGCAACTTTGGGAAATGTTGAAGATGCCAATAAAATTTCGTATATTGAAAACCCGAACGGATACCCCGAATTTGACGCAGTCGCAAATGGTATTGGAATTAGCGTAGTATTGGTAGAAAAAACAAAGACAAGTGTTATTAGCACTAACACTTGTGTGCGCCTTTTGCAACTTGGAAAGCTCGGAAAAAGCGATTTTCAAAATAATGAAAAGGCGATAGATGACGAGGGACAGGTATTGGCAGGACAAAAAGTAACGGTTAAAGATATTCGTGTCGGACCGTTTTATCTTTATGATGTCGAACTTGTCACTTCGGATGAACTTGAGGCGGATATTGTGATTAACAAAACGTTAATGGAAAAATTAGGCAGCTATAGTATTAATAAATCTAACAAACAAATAACAATCGGCAAAACTCAATAATGAAAGTTTTGCATAAAATCTTTTAATTATGTCAAAATACGAGCAGAGAGGCGTTTCAACATCGAAAATCGACATTAAAAACGCAGTACAGAATTATGACCAGGGTCTTTATCCTTTGTCATTTTGTAAAGTTATTCCCGATGTGCTTACCGACTCTAAAAAGAACCTTTTTGGTCCTTCGTACTGCAATATAATGCACAACAACGGTGCAGGCACAAAAGCAGTTCTGGCTTATCTATATTGGAAAGAAACAGGCGACATATCCGTTTGGCGAGGCATTGCGCAGGACGCAATCGTTATGAGTATTGATGATATGGTGTGCACAGGTGCAACTGATAATTTTTTACTCACTACGGCAATTAAACGCAATCGTTTTCGTATTCCGGGTGAAGTTATTGCAGAGATTATTCAGGGAACGACCGATTTTATTCAAGCAATGGCAGAGGAGAAAATAAATATTTCTCACGCTGGTGGCGAAACACACGATATAGGTGATATTGTAAAAACAATTCTTGTTGATTCTACATTAAGCGCACGTGTCAAACGCAACGATGTCCTGACTTGCGGACGTATTCAACCAGGGGATGTTGTTATTGGTCTTGCATCGTTTGGAAAAACACGTTACGAAAAATCATATAACAGCGGTATCGGAAGTACAGGATTTGCTTCTGCGCGTCACGATGTACTGTCGAAAGAATACGCAGAAAGATATCCCGAAACATTTGATTCGCAAATACCCGAAGAACTTGTATTTTCAGGCTCAAAACATCTTACAGACCCATCAGGTATTGACGGTCTAAATATTGGACAGCTGTTGCTTTCGCCAGCCCGCACTTATGCCCCTGTTTTAAAGGCGGTGCTTGAAAATTTCCGTCCCTCGCTTCATGGCATTTTACATTGCAGTGGCGGCGGGCAAACGAAAGTCCTCGACTTTGTTAGCAATATACATATCATAAAAGATAAACTCTTTTCTATTCCACCTGTATTTTCGCTTATTCAACAAGAAAGCGGTACACCTTGGGAAGAAATGTACTCAACGTTCAATATGGGGCACAGGATGGAAATTTACGTTAAAGAGAATATCGTTGAAGATATACTTAAGATTTGTCAGTTTTTTGATTTGGAAGCAAAAGTTATCGGTCATTGTGAAGAAGCACCGAATAAAACGCTTACAATCGAAAGCCCACACGGAAAGTTCGTGTATTAGGTCTGCCTTGCGGTTGCTTTGATGGCGACCATTTGTATAACTAAAATTTCAGTGATGAAGTATTTTGTTTTTATTTTTTCTCTATTGTTTTCGTTTGTTGCAGTCGCGCAGAGTGACGCAGATACTCTTGGTATTTCAGAGAATGTTGCCGCAGTTAGCGGCAACTCTGTTAAAGTACAGCAAGGGATACGAAAGACGAACATTCTTATTTTTCCTAATCCCACATCAGGGCTTATAACGGTGCGTATCGAATATGACGCAAAAAATGTTTCCATGCAGCTTTTTGGTCAAAGCGGGCGTTGTATGCTTAATAAAAAACTTCGTGCTCCTGCCGATAATCTTTTAGACCTGCGCGGTTTGAGTGCAGGTGTTTATATGTATCGTGTTTTTGAAAATTACAAACAGATAGACGCGGGAAAACTGATCATATCAAGGTGATGTTAGACAAGTTAGAAGCCATACACAAGAAATATCTCGGCATTGAAAAGGAAATGAATAATCCTGATGTGATGAGCGATATGAAGCGTTACATCAAATTAAGCAAGGATTATAAAGAGTTGCAGCCTATCATTGACAGTTACAAGCAATACCGTACGCTTATCGACAATATTGCGAGTGCAAAAGAAGTTCTCGAAACAGAAAAAGATGCCGAATTTCGCGATATGGCAAAAGAAGAGTTATCGACACTTACCGAAGAAAAAAATTCCCTCGAAGAAAAAATTCGTGTAATGCTCATTCCTGCCGACCCGCAGGACTTCAAAAATGCTATTGTTGAAATACGTGCAGGCACAGGTGGTGATGAAGCGTCTATTTTTGCTGGTGACCTGTATCGTATGTACACTCACTATTGCGAAAATCGCAAGTGGAAAACAGAAATTGTCGATTACACTGAGGGTACTGCGGGCGGATATAAGGAAATTATTTTCAATGTTATGGGGGACGGTGTCTATGGTGTTCTCAAATACGAGTCAGGTGTACATCGCGTGCAGCGTGTTCCCGAAACTGAAACACAGGGGCGTGTGCATACTTCCGCATCTTCTGTGGCTGTGCTTCCTGAAGCAGATGAATTTGATGTGGAATTAAAACAGAGCGATATTCGCAAGGACACATACTGTTCGTCAGGACCGGGAGGACAATCAGTGAACACAACGTATTCCGCCGTTCGTCTTACACATATTCCAACGGGTATTGTCGTTGCCATTCAAGACGAAAAGTCACAGATAAAAAATTACGACAAAGCATTGAGAGTGTTGCGTACACGCATATACGAAATGGAATATCAAAAATATCTTGATGATATTTCAAAGAAACGCAAAACGATGGTTTCTACCGGCGACAGATCTGCAAAAATTCGCACTTACAATTACCCGCAGAGTCGTGTTACAGACCACAGAATAAACTATACAATTTATTCGCTCGGCACGTTTATGGATGGCGATATTCAGGGAGTGATAGACGCTTTGCAACTTGCGGAAAATGCCGAAAAATTGGCAGCGATGCATGATGAATAAATTACTGTTTTTTTTATTTCTCCTTATGGCAAGCGGACTTTTTGCGCAAAGTTACAACGCAACATTTCGGTCGGGGGATGACTCCTGGGTTGCGGGATATACAGGTGCGCCGCCTCGTGCAGACGATGATGATGTTGTAAAGATAGAGTGGAAAGAAACAGAACCTCAAAAAAACAATTTCGCCATTTCATTTTCAGGAAAAAATAAAAGCAAAAACCTTTTTCTTTATATCTATAGACAGTTTACAGGTCTGAAGCCAAATTCCTTATACGGAATTATTTTTAATACGCAGTTTCTTGTAAACAACGAAAATCAGGACGGTATAATTTATGTCAAGGCAGGTGCTCTTGACCATACGCCTATAACTTTCGACCTGCGTCTTACAGAAGCAAATTTTCAAAAAGGAAAAATAGGATATGACGGCAAAAATTTAGAAGTGCTTGGTATTCTCTACCCCACAGGCAGCGGCAATTTGAATTTTCAACAAATGCAAAATTATGCCAAACCATTTTATGCCAACACAGATAAAGACGGCAATATTTGGCTCATTATTGGCATTGAACCAGAAGTATCGGTCAAAAAAATATCCCCTGTATATCTTAGCACCCTAAGAATTCTTCTTCAATATCAGGGAGCATATTCTCGCGAACTTGTTAATAAAGGTAATGAGTACCTTGACGACAGTAAAACAGATTCCGAATTTGACGATAATATTTCAAGTATAGAGATTTATACAGGTAGCGGTCATTTGCTAAAATCCATCTATTTTATAGATGGAATTTTATCTGGAAATATTACTGTCAGCGAATTTCAAGAGGGCAGTTATTTTTTTGTTTTCAATCTTGACAATGGAAAAAAAATTATCAGAAATGTGGAAAATTAAATTTCTTTTGATTTTACTGTGTTGCGCGGGTTGTTCTGGCGACTATGTTCCCAAGCCGAGAGCATATATGCGAATTGATTTGCCCGAAGAAAAAAACCATCGTCTTTTCGATACTCTTGCCTATCCCTATATGTTTGAAATTCCGTCTTATGCAACAGTAGTTCCCGAAATTCAAGAAGGTGAGAAATATTGGCTTGATATTAAATTCACAGGGCAAAATTCAAATGTGTATTTGAGCTATAAAGACAATCGCAGCCTCGACTCCAACATTTCGGCAACATTATTTTATGTAGAAAAGCACCTTGCAAGAGCGACAGGTATTGAGCAGATTTCTTACAGTGATTTTGACAACAAGGTTTATGGGACGGTGTTTTATATTAAGGGGCGCGATGTTGCTTCGACAATGCAGTTTTATTTAACCGACAGCGGTCGCCATTTTGTGCGCGGTGCATTCTATATAAACACTCGCCCCAACAACGATTCGCTCTCACCTGTAATTGACCTTATTCAAGACGATATACAACATTTAATACAAACTTGGAGATGGCGCAAATAAAAAACATAGCATTAGTTTGTGGAGGATACTCCAAAGAGTACGACGTGTCCATTCGCAGTGCAGCAGAAGTTGCAAAACAGATTGACACCAAAAAGTATAATTTATACAAAATCGTGATTGACAAAAACAAGTGGTACTATCTGCCAGACGGCTGCGAGCCGCTTGCTGCCGATACGACTTCTGTTGTACAGCCGTGCGCTGTCGTTGATAAAAACGATTTTTCCATTACGCTAACAGGCGAACATATTCGCTTTGATATGGCGTTTATCATTATTCATGGAACGCCCGGCGAAGACGGGCTGTTGCAGGGATATTTTGATATGTTGCGTATCCCATACAACACATGCAATGCCTGTGTGTCTGCGATAACGTTTAACAAAGCGTATTGCAATGCTGTGCTGGCGCATAACGGCGTTCGCGTTGCGCCGTCCGTCCGTCTTTTCAAGGACATCGCCTTTAACGAGGCAGAGGTGCTCAACGTTGTCGGTCTTCCCTGTTTTGTCAAGCCAAATGCAGGTGGCAGCAGCGTAGGAGTAACAAAGGTAAAACGTTCAGAAGATTTATCCGCTGCTATTGCGAGAGCGTTCGACGAGGATAATGAAATTTTAATAGAGAAATTTATTGCTGGTAGGGAATATTCATGCGGACTCATTAATGACAAAGTTTTGCCGCTCACAGAAATTATTTCAGAAACAGAATTTTTCGACTACGAAGCCAAATACGAGGGCAAATCGAAAGAAGTTACACCTGCCGAAGCACCTGTTGCACTCACAGCAGAAATAGCAGAAATCTCACGCCGAGTCTATGATATTTTACATTGCTTCGGCGTTGTGCGCTGCGATTATATTGTCGAAGAAAAAACAGGACAGGTGTTTTTCCTCGAAGTAAATACAGTTCCGGGTCAGTCCGCCCAAAGCATCGTCCCTCAGCAAGTCCGCGCAGCGGGCAAAACACTCAAAGAATTTTATCAATCAATCATTGATGAATGTCGTCTTAACCCATGAACACAATCTGTCTTTACTGTCAGGAATTTTCACCGCGATTGCAATATGTGGTTCGTTATATTTTCGAGGATTTGCTTGGACTTAACATAAGACTGATTTCTGACCGCGAGGATTTCGCCACTATTTGTGATGTGCCGAAAATCACATTATGTTCATCAGTTCCCGCGCAGTCTGCATGGCTGTTCGTTGATGAGTGGATTTCAAAACCGTCATCTGAAATTATTCCGAAAAGCGAATTGGAAGATAAATGGGATAACGCCGACACGCCATTTCCTTTTAATGGCGAGGGTATGCCGCTTCTCAATTTCGATATTTTTTCAGCGACATTTTTTTTGCTGTCCCGCTACGAAGAATATCGGATGGTCGAAAGAGATAAATACGGACGTGTTAGAGCACAAGAATTATATATGCACAAAAGGGGATTGCTTGAAAAACCGATAGTAAATATTTGGGCGGCAGAACTTCGTGAAGCATTGCAAAAAGTTTTTCCATCCATAAAAATTACAACACCCGAATTTTCGATAATTCCAACGATAGATATAGACCATGCTTTTTTAGTAAAACACAAATCATTTTTAAGACGGTGGGGCGGAATTTTCAAATATCCATCAACAGCCCTGCAACGCCTTAGAACACTCGTTCTCGGAAAGGAAGATGTTTATTTTAATTTGACGAAAACAGCATCTCTACATCGCTCATTAAATCTAAAAACAAAATTCTTTTTTCTTTGCGGAAATTATAATAATGGTATTGATAATGGTGACAGCTACAAGTTTGAAGAATATCAAAAATTATTTTCAGAATGGAAAGATGACAAAGATATTGAAGTTGGCGTACATTTTTCTGTCGCTTCTCAAACAGCCTCAAATCTTGCTGCGTTAGAAAAAACAAATTTAGAAAACGCAGCGAAAACAAAAATCGTATCTAACCGCAATCATTTTTTAATGCTCTCTATACCTCGCACGTATGAGGCGTTGGAAAATTTCGGCATTACCAATGACTATACAATGGGATGTGCTGACGTGGTCGGCTTTAGAGCAGGATGTTGCACACCTTTTAAGTTTTATAATTTACGTCAGGAACGAATTATGCCAATCACTGTTTTTCCGCTAACGTGTATGGACACAACATTTTTTACATACTTAAAGACCAATAAAAACAATGCTTTTGCAGCCATGTACTCTTTAAGAGAAGAAGTGCGTAATGTTGGTGGTGTTTTTATTCCGCTTTTCCATAACGAAACTCTTGCCGACAATAAAAAAATGTGGCAATATTATAAAAATCTTATTTCATGAATGTTTTGTTTCTTTCAAGCTGGTATCCCAAAAACAATAATCAAGACGGGGATTTTGTTGAACGTCATGCACAAACGGCGAGTACCTTTTGCAATGTTACAGTACTCCATGTAGCGTTTGACAAAAAAAATCGATTACACAGAGTACATCATACTATAAACAAAAAAGTGCAGGAGTATATTATTTATGCTCGTCATCCACGATACAATATTCCTGTGATAACTCCCCTTGTAAAAGGGTTTATCATGATGAGGCATTATTTGAGAGGATACAAATATATAAAAAACAAAATAGGTTTTAAGCCCGATATTATTCATGCGAATATTTTACATCCGCGTGGCGGTATCGCATATTTACTCTCTCGCAGATTTGGTGTGCCATACATAATATCGGAACATTCAACAGCTCTACTTGTTGAAAACCCTGCGCACTTAAAAGGTTTCAAGTTGCGTGTAGCAAAATTCGTTGCCAAGCATGCCAAATGTGTTATGCCTGTTTCGGAACATCTTAAAGAGAATATGATAAAATTCGGTATCAGGGCGAAGTATGAGATAGTACCAAATGTTGTGGACACTGATTTATTCACACTGTCTGCGCCGTCAGTGTTATCGGAACATAAAGTATTTCGTTTCGTACATATTTCTGGTGGCAATGATAAGCACAAAAATATTTCTGGAATAATTCATGCCATTGAAATGGTCGGCTCTTTATGTCATAATTTTGAGTTTCATCTTATATCGGGAGTTGCGCCTGAAATGCAGCTGCCAGAACAAGTTTATCTTTATGGAATGGTGTCGCACGAGGAGATTGCTGCTATTTTGAAAAAGTGTGATGCGCTTGTAATGTTTTCCAATTACGAAACATTTTCGATAGTCACGGCAGAGGCACTTGCTTGTGGTAAACCCGTCATCATCTCTCGCTTCGGTGGAATAAGTGACAGTATAACAAAAGAACTTGGGATTGTTGTTCCGCTCAAAAACACACAGGAGCTTGCTGAAGCGATGATGTCAATAATGCAAAATCACAGCACCTACAATCCCAACACAATTAGAGCTTTCGCAGTAAAAAACTTCTCAACCGAAATCATCGCCCAAAAACTCCAAGCTGTCTATAACCACAAAAAGTAAACCCAGAGAAACTATCAAAATAAAAAAATATTATTTTGATAGTTTTATAATATTTCGTATCTTGCGATTATTATGAGAAAAATTACAGAGATAGTAAGAAGAGAGATAGAGCGTCTTCCGAAAGCATCGGTGTTTTCGCTGGATGATATTGCTACTCCTGAAATAAAATCAACGAATTATTACGCATTCACAAAAGCATTAACATATTTGGAAAAAAACAAAGAAATTGTTAGAATAAGAAAAGGACTATATTTTAAATCTTATATATCTGCCATTTCTGATTTACAAATAAATATGCCTACTCAAAATAATTTAATCGCATATTATTCAAAAAAATTCAATAACGGTTTTTACCTTTCGGGATATTCTCTATATAACGACATGAGATTGACTGAACAAGTAGCACAGACAATAACAATGACAATAAATGAGAGGCTGCCAAAAAATTTCGTGGAGTTTGGATTGTATTTTGCTGAAACTAAACATTCTATTACGCAAGAAAATAAATATTACTTGCAAATTTTAGATTGCATAGAACACATTGATGACATTCCTGAAAAGTGTGAAAATGAGGTTATTGAAAACTTATTGAATTATCATTTTGGCAAATTGAGTCAGAAAGATATTGACGAACTTGTCTTTATCTCCAAATCCTATAATGCCAAAACAAGAATTATCTTGTCTCGACTACTAAAAAAAATCGGATATGATGACTCTACTCTGGAATTGATAAAGACTTTAAGTTTATCAAGACAACTATCATTGCAAAAATTGTCAAATTATGAATAATTTTCTTCATAAAAGTAAATCTTTGTTTTTCGAGTCTATTTCAGAATGTTCCCTTTGGTTAAACAAACAGGGATTTCGGATTTCGCCTGCGTCTGTCGAAAAGGATTATTGGGTTTGTTTGTTTTTATCGGAATTTTCAAAAACGCCATATTCTAAAGATATTATCTTTGGCGGTGGAACTGCGTTATTAAAGGCACATCATTTAATAAACAGATTTTCAGAGGATGTCGATTTTTGTTCTCTTAATACAGGGAAAACAAAGACACAGCAAGAAAAGTTTACATGGCTTGCCTTTGATACACTAAAATCTATTGTGGAAGATATATTTTCTCTTAGTACAAATGATTTCAAACAAACTCGGTCTCATTGCTTTATGAACATCAATTATTCAAGTGTTTGCGAAGAACAAACAGGACTAAAAAAACACCTTGAAATGGAAGTTTTGGTTAGTCCGTTGAGATATACAGATAATGTAACAGAGCAGGCAAAAGTACAATCATTTGTAGGGGAGTTTTTGGAAAAAATAGACAGGAAAGACTTATCTGTACAATTTAATCTTGTTCCGATTTCCATTTTAGTTGTAAAACCGGAATATACGCTTATTGATAAAATTATCCGTATATCGAGATTGGGAACAGAAGATGAATACGTATTAAAAATATCGAATTGCGCAAGAGATATTTATGATATTACAACGATAATGAGAGATAAAAAATACGAAAACTTTCTTCGTGGTGAGTCATTCTTTGACTATGCAATGAAAAAAATAGAAGATGACAATAAAAGATATTCTATTTTAACCCCTGATGTGCTATCACAGTCAAAAATTTTTACTCAAACAAAGGACATTTTAAACAGTATCACTTTCTTAAATGCGTGTAAATCTATGCAGGAGCACTTATTATTTAAGCCGATGGATTTACCCACAGGCGAAAACTTCATCCAAACATTCTCAATAATTGCCAACGCTATTAAAAACTTGGCAATAAAGCAGAAAGCAGGACAGTGTAACATATAAACGAAATATGAACAAAATTCCACAAATAATGGGCATCCTCAATCTGACGCCAGATTCGTTTTACGATGGGGGACGCAATAACTCTACCGAAAAGGCACTGCAACATGTTTCACTTATGGTTGAACAGGGGGTGGATATACTTGATATTGGGGCTGTTTCTACGCGCCCTGGTTCAGTTGCTCCCGACACGGAAGAAGAATGGCAGCGAATGGCTGACGTGCTTGTTACGGTGCGCAAAAAATTTCCATCTTTAACAATTTCAATAGACACATATCGCTCCGAAATCGCAAGACGTAGCGTTGAAAATGGTGCTGATATCATCAATGATGTTACAGGTGGCGAGATGGATGGAGAAATGTTTGAAACAGTGGCTTCGCTCGGTGTTTCATACGTCCTTACGCATATACAAAACACTCCATCCGATATGCAGGATAAACCAATTTATAACGATGTAGTAAGAGATGTCACCGACTTTTTTGCAACACGTCTGCAACAACTGCGAAAATTGGGCGTGCATGATGTAATTCTTGACCCTGGTTTTGGGATGGGCAAAACGATAGACCATAATTTCAAATTGCTCGCTAACCTGAATGAATTTGCAAAATTCAATCTTCCACTTCTTGCGGGAGTATCGCATAAAAGTATGTTGTGGAAATTGCTCGACACAACCCCAGAGAAAGCATTAAATGCTACAACTGCTGCAAATATGCTTGCGCTTGTGGGTGGCGCAAATATCTTGCGAGTGCACGAAGTACAAGAGGCAAAAGAATGTATAAAAGTGTTCGAACAATGGTGTGCCTGTAAATAGTTTTTTTCGTACCTTTGGGGTTTCATTTTTGCACTTGTAATATCGCTGCAAAAAACACTAAAAATATGGAAAACGATAACCAATACCGCATAGGCGGGTTCAGTATGCTGCCTCGCGCAGTAAAAAACCTGTTGATTATAAATTTTGTTATTTGGCTACTCGACTTGTCGCTGCAAGGGATAGGGATTGATATGGCGAAGTGGTTCGGTCTTCATTACATAACAGCCGACAACTTTTACCCATTCCAGTATGTCACATATATGTTTTTACATCAAGGCTTCTCGCACTTGTTCTTCAATATGTTCGCACTTTGGATGTTTGGCTATGCAATAGAAAACACTTGGGGCAGCAAAAGATTTTTACTCTATTACTTTGTTACAGGAATTGGCGCAGGTATTGTGCAAACCTTAGTTGTGGGGATAAATCAGGAAATCCACCCAATGCTCGCACACCAGATAAACAATATAATAACAATTGGTGCTTCCGGTGCAGTGTTCGGCATTTTGCTCGCATTTGGCATGATGTTTCCCAATATGCACATCTTTCTGTATTTTCTGATTCCAATAAAAGCAAAGTGGTTTGTGATAATTTATGGTGTGATAGAACTCGCTGCGGGCATAGGTGGAAGCGGTGACGGTATAGCGCATTTTGCTCATTTGGGCGGAATGTTATTTGGGATAGGACTAATACTTTATTGGCGCAAATACGGCTCTCGAATTAGATAAACAAATATTTATGAATTTTTTTTCACGACACATCGGACCAACACAGGACGAAACCAAAACAATGCTTGCCACAATAGGCGTAACATCGTTGGATGAATTAATTAACAAGACTGTACCGTCTTCCATTCGTTTACAAAAATCGCTTGACTTGCCAAAGGCAATGAGCGAATATGAATATCTTGGGCATTTACGCTCACTTGGCGGGCGCAACGGATCTTTTCGTTCGTTTATCGGACAAGGCTGGTATGGCAGTATTACGCCATCGGTTATTCGGCGTAATATTCTCGAAAGTGCAGGCTGGTACACTTCCTACACGCCTTATCAGGCAGAAATCTCGCAAGGGCGGCTCGAAGCACTTTTTAACTATCAGACAGTGATAGCAGAAATGACAGGATTGCCGCTAACTAACGCTTCGCTTCTTGACGATGCTACTGCGGCTGCTGAAGCAATGACAATGTTTTTCAACGCACGTTCGCGCGAACAGGTAAAGCAGGATGCGCGAACATTACTCGTTTCGGACGGACTTTTTCCACATCTTATAGACGTGATAAAAACACGTGCGCATTGGCAAGAAATAAATGTTGTGGTAACGTCTGACTTCACGCTGACTCCCGATGTGTTCGGCATCATAGTTCAGCAGATAGACCGCAAGGGACAAATTATTGACATGACTTCGATAGTAGAAAATGCGCATGCGGCAGGTGTTTTCGTTGGAGTTGCGTGCGACTTGCTTTCGCTTGCAATTCTTAAAGAGCCGAATGTGGACTGCGCTTTTGGAAGCACTCAACGATTTGGTTTGCCGATGGGCTTTGGCGGTCCGTCAGCAGGATTTTTCGCTTGCACCGATACGTTTAAGCGACTCATGCCTGGGCGTATTGTCGGTCTGACCGTAGATGCACAAGGCGGACAGGCATTTCGCCTTGCACTTCAAACGCGCGAACAACATATAAAACGTGATAAGGCTACGTCAAACATTTGCACAGCTCAAGCGTTAATGGCTATAATGAACGGTATGTATGCGGTGTATCACGGTGCAGACGGACTTAAAGCGATTGCGGAAAAAATTCATTCCAATGCTGTTTTATTAAACAGACTGCTCACTGAAATAGGCTACAAACAGCGCAACACAGAATTTTTTGATACTCTCTGTGTGGAAGTAGAAACCGATATTCGTCCGATAGCATTAGCAGAAAAGATAAACTTTCATTACGACAACAATACAGTAATCGTTTCTCTTGACGAAACAACTTCAACAGAAGATGTTGTTACGATTGCGGCAATTTTTAAGGCAGCGTCATCGACAGACAGTCAAATGCCCTGCGTGTCCAAACGTGCAGAATGGATAGAAAAACTTGTCAAGGAAAAACCTGTAATATCAATTTCGCAAAACCTTTTACGCACGACACCATTTTTGCAGCAACATATTTTTAACGCTCATCATAACGAAACATCAATGATGAGATATATAAAATCGCTCGAAGACAAAGACCTTGCGTTAAATCGTGCCATGATACCTCTCGGATCTTGCACAATGAAACTTAACGCAGCGTCAATTATGTTTTGCCTTAGTATGCCTGAATTTGCAGACGTTCACCCTTTCGCGCCTGCGGAACAGACAAAAGGGTATGCCGATATGATGTCATCGTTAGAAAAAATGCTTTGTGAAATAACAGGATTTGAAGCCATTAGTCTGCAGCCCAATTCAGGTGCTGCGGGCGAATATGCGGGACTTTGCACTATTAGAAAATATCAGGAAGCAAACGGTGAAAACAATCGTAATATTTGTCTGATTCCTGCTTCCGCACATGGAACAAATCCTGCTTCTGCGGCAATGGCAGGACTAAAAGTAGTTGTTGTAAAATCGACCGAAAAAGGTGAGATAGATATTGAAGATTTGAAAGCAAAAGTAGTGGAATATGGTGCACAGGTATCGTGCCTTATGATTACATACCCCTCTACTCATGGCGTTTTTGAAGAAGCTGTGCGTGAAATTATAGACATCGTTCACTCGTGCGGTGCGCAGGTATATATGGACGGCGCAAATATGAATGCTCAGGTGGGGCTTACTTCGCCCGCAGCAATGGGTGCGGATATATGTCATCTGAATTTGCACAAAACGTTTGCCATGCCACATGGTGGTGGTGGACCAGGTGTCGGTCCGATTTGTTGCTCGAAACATCTTGCGGAATATTTGCCAGGAGCAGTTGCATCAGCGCCGTACGGCAGTGCGTTTTTGTTGCCTGTAACGTACGGTTACCTGCGAATGATGGGTGCAGAGGGCTTGCGCAAAGCGACAGAATACGCAATACTTAACGCCAATTATATGGCACACCAGCTTAAAGACGACTACAAAATTCTTTACACAGGAACTAATGGCTATTGTGCGCACGAATTTATTCTTGACTGTAACGCATTTAGCCTAAGTGCGGATATTTCTGTTGGCGACATTGCAAAACGCCTCGCCGACTATGGATTTCACGCACCTACGGTAGCGTTTCCTGTACATGGAACATTAATGGTTGAGCCTACCGAAAGCGAGCCACTGTCCGAACTGAACCGCCTTATCGAAGCATTTAAAGCCATAAAAAAAGAAATAGAAGGAATTTCCGACAAATCAAACAACGTGCTTAAAAATGCCCCTCACACTGTTGCTCTCGTCTGTGGGGACAAGTGGGATAAGCCCTATTCGCGTAGAGAAGCTGCGTTTCCTCTCGGTGAAAAGAATAAATATTGGCCCTCCTGTGCTCGTGTTGATGACGCTTTCGGCGACCGCAACCTATGTTCAGCATGGTCAAACTCTTGTGGCGATTAAACGAATATGAGTGGTATAATAAAAATTTTACCGGAACATATCGCAAACCAGATAGCGGCAGGGGAGGTTGTCACTCGCCCTGCTTCGGCGGTCAAAGAGCTTTTAGAAAATGCTATTGACGCTGGTGCGACCGAAATCCAACTTTATATTGAAGACGCTGGAAAAACACTTATCCATGTTATAGATAACGGCACAGGAATGGGGGAGGAGGACGCAAAAACGGCTTTTATCCCACACGCAACCTCAAAAATAACAAACGCAGACGACCTGCAACACATATCAACAATGGGTTTTCGTGGCGAAGCCCTCGCCTCTATTGCCTCTGTCGCACAAATAGAACTTAAAACACGCAGAGATGATGACGAACTCGGCACACAAATAGAAATAGACGGTGGCAACATAAAGAGTACGCAACCGATAGCCACCCCAAAGGGAACGAATATAAGCGTAAAAAATATTTATTTCAACACACCCGCACGCAGAAAATTTCTTTTGAGTGACGACGCAGAATTTCGTTACATAGAAGATACTTTTACAAAAATATCACTCGCACATCCCGAAGTATCTTTTTCTCTTTACAAGAACAACTGTAATATACTTTTTCTACCGATAGAAACACAATATGCACGCATAATTAAAATATTTGGAAACAACTTTCAGCAACGGCTTGTAAGAATTGATGAAAATCTTTCTGACGTGTCCATACACGGCTATATTTGCAAGCCCGGCTATGTCACAAAAAGAAGAAACAAACAATATCTTTTCGTAAATAAACGGATAATTAAACATGCGGGATTAAATTATGCAATAGAGAGTGCATTTACAGGACTTATTCCCGAAAAAAATTATCCGATATACTGTATTTTTATAGGGATTGATACGTCTGCAATAGATGTAAATATTCATCCGTCAAAAACAGAAATCAGATTTAATAACGAAAAACTTGTTTACGGCACTCTACAGGCTGTGGTAAAACATTCAATAGGAATTCATCAACTCTCCCCCTCTCTTGATTTTAACACATTTCAACTGCCTCACAAATATTCCAACAGTTCCGATTTTTCAAAAACATCAAGTGATTTCCGTGAAGCATATTTGAGAAGCGTAAGCGAAATTCATAGAACCGAAATGGATATTTTGCAAAAGGACATTGAAAGTTTGCAGAGCGAATTACCGCTGCACGAGCCGCAGTTAGGCAGTCCGATGAAAGAAGATGACAATGTTTTTCAAATTGTTCAATCGTATATTGCAGCTCCACTTTCTTCGGGGTTTTTACTTTTAGACCAGCATGCGGCATCAGAGAGAATTTTGTTTGATGAATATTGTGCGAAAAAAAAGTCTTCCGAAAAAACACCGTCAAGACGTCTTCTTTTTCCCCAATCAATAACAGTTTCATCCTCGCAAGTAGAAACGTTAAAAGATATTCAACCTGATTTGGAATTTCTCGGATGGGATTTTTCCTGGATTGGTGACAATTCGTTCATGATAAACGCAATGCCCGAAAACGCAGCACGTGACGGCGAGGAGGATGCGCAAAAAATAATTGAGGACATTCTGGATGTCTATGTTCAAAGACTTATGAGTGGCGGACATGATATGTCGGGCAGGGACAAGGTTGCGGCAGCTATGGCAAAAAGGTCTGCTGTAAAATACGGAGAAAAACTTCACAAAGAAGAAATGTTATCAATAATAGCTCGTATTTTCAGCTCTGCCGAGCCGCACATTTCCCCATCGGGTCAAAAAACATTCAGAATAATCTCTCCCCACGAACTTTCCCAACTCCTGCTATCTTAAAAAACAGCATTCTAAATTGTGCATATAAGTGAAATCAAGATTTCGGATTGCATTTTTCCTGACTTCGTCACTTTCCTGACTTCGTCATTGCGACCCTCGTCCCCAAAAATCGTCTTCAAAAAGTTTCGCGATTGATTTATGTTGTTTTGTCAGGATCATCGTTTTCGAGTATGTTGTTCCGTTTCTGGGCAATTTCATCTTGATTGTGGTAATAGTTTTTGCAATAAATAAAACTTTGTCCACACTAATAGTAATACCACTAATTTTAAGCACCCGCTCAAGTTCTTTATAAACTTTGTAAGCCATAAAACAAATGCAAATGTGCGCTTGAATTCTTTCGGGTGTGAAGTGAAACGTAGGACGGAGATTTAATGTGCCTTTTGTTACCCGAAACGCATTATGTAAAGCGTTACACAAGACATTTTGAATGAATAAAAACAGATTTAAGGATACGCCCAATTTACCACAGACTGCATAATAGGATAGATGGACATATCTGTATCTGTTTCACAGCATACACTATCATGTTGGAAATTGAAAGGATATTAAAAAAGGCAAAATGTGCAATAACCTTAAACAGGGCACAAGAATTGGTAAAAACGATGTATCAACTCACATATCAAACACCTATTACAAAAAGAATAGTCACAAAAATTTTAAATATGGATAAGGAACAGCAAACATTACACGACTTAGTGATGAAATGGAGTAAAAAATAAAAATATATTTACGATTTTTTTTGGTGTCCCAATGCTGAAAACAGGAGTGCTGTTGAGGCTCTCAACAAACTTCAATATGCTTATGAAGTGGAATTATTTTCAAAACAGGACAATTTTAGGTGGTCTAAAACCGTTACTATCAGTAAAATTCAAGCAAATATTATTAAAGCCTTACGGTATAGCGTATAAAATCAGGGGAAAAGTTAGGATGTTTATAGTGCTCTTTGTTCAGATGCATCTGATTTCCTTCTACCTATAAGTATTTTATCATACCTTAAATCCGCAAGCAAATTATTTTGAGAGTAGAAAAATATTTCCGAAGTTTTTTTTGCGGATATTTTGGGAAACGAGGGGTTGATATGCTGTTTTTCGACAAAAAAAATGCAGA
>JAISPZ010000115.1 GCA_031274555.1 Bacteroidales bacterium
TCAATTCGCTAAAATGCAGATGTTAATTGTCAATTGTTAATTGTCAATTGTCAATTCGCTAAAATGCAGATGTTAATTGTCAATTGTTAATTGTCAATTGTCAATTCGCTAAAATGCAAAATAGAATGTAGAATTGGCGGACGCAAAAATGTAGAGTTGGTAATTCTAAATTCTTAATTTTTAATTATAATATAAAGTATGGAAAACACTATCAATGAAGCGTATATCAACCGCTCCAAATTAAAGGAAACAGCAACCATAGAAGCTGTGAAAGAAGCAATTCATCTTCTTGATACAGGAAAAATTCGCGTTGCCGAAAGCGACGGCAACACCGTTGTTGCACACAAATGGGTGAAGAAAGCAATAATTCTCTATTTCGGAATTGCAGAAATGGAAACTTTTAACCTGCCACCATTCGAGTTTTACGACAAAATTCCACTCAAAAAAAATTACGACAAACTCGGCGTTCGCATTGTTCCTCACGCAATAGCGAGGTACGGCTCTTATATCGCACCGGGCGCAATACTTATGCCCTCTTACGTAAATATCGGCGCGTACGTCGGCGAAGGAACTCTTGTGGACACATGGGCTACCGTCGGCTCATGCGCCCAAATAGGAAAAAACGTACATTTGAGCGGGGGCGTTGGAATTGGCGGCGTTCTTGAGCCTGTACAGGCAAGCCCTGTGGTTATAGAGGACAACTGCTTTATCGGCTCGCGCTCTATTGTTGTAGAGGGTGCTCATATCGGCAGTGAAGCCGTTATCGGTGCGGGAGTTACAATAACACAGTCCACGAAAATTATTGACGTAAGCGGAGAACAGCCGCAAGAATTTCGCGGTTACGTTCCGCCACGCTCGGTAGTTATTCCGGGTGCACTCTCTAAGAAATTTCCCGCAGGAACGTACAACGTGCCCTGCGCACTCATTATAGGTAAACGAAAAGAATCGACTGATAAAAAAACTACGCTGAACGCCGCACTGCGCGACTTCGGGGTGACGGCGTGAGAGGTGCGCCGAACGATGAACCGAGCAACGCCACGCGCGGCTGCGGGGGGGCAGCGCAAGAGCTGCGGGGGGCAGCGTGAAAGCCGCACCGAATGATGAACCGAGCAACGCCACGCGCGGCTGCGGGGTAACAGCGCAAGAATTGCCACGAACAACGCTTTGCGTAAGAATGTCGTTGGGCGCGTTAAGGATAGAGCGGAAATCCTTTTTTGCAGCGGTGGACTTGCGGGGCGGGCAAAAAAGATTGGAGCGATAGCCTGACCCGCAGCCCCGAGCCTGCGAGGGACTGCGGGGAACGCTAAAATAATAATAACTAATTTTTCACAAATTATGAAGGATTTTGAAATAACGGAAAAAACTATTGATGTTGAGAGAATTATAAAAAGCAAATTCAAGCATATTCCGCGCTTTGTTTTCAGATATATAAAAAAAATTCTCCACGAAGATGACCTTAACGATGGTCTTTATAATATGCGTGAATATCATGGTATTGACTTCGCGACAAAGACGATTGAATGGCTCGGCTGCAATGTTGTGATAAGTCACGCTGAACGTATTCCATATAGCGGTCGCTGTCTTCTGGCATCAAATCATCCGCTTGGCGGTCTTGACGGACTTGCAATTATAAGCGAAATCGGTAAAATCCGAAAGGACATACTTTTCCCTGTAAATGATTTTCTTCTCGCGCTTCCTAACCTGCGCTCAATTTTTATTCCGATAAATAAAGTTGGGAATAATACACAAAATCACGAAACGCTGCAAAATGCTTTTTTGTCCGATAATATGTTGCTCTACTTCCCCGCTGGATTGGTGTCGCGCAAGCTGTCCCGCAAGGTTATTGCCGACCTGACGTGGAAAAAAACGTTCATCACGCAAGCGCGACAAAACGAAAGAGATATAATTCCTGTCTTCGTAAACGGACAAAATTCGCGTTTTTTTTATAACTTCGCAAGTTGGAGAAAACGGCTTGGCATTAAAGCCAATATTGAAATGGCATATTTAGTTGATGAAATGTATAAGCAGCGCGGAAAAACTATCACACTCGTCATTGGAAAACCTATTCCGTATTCAACTTTTGATAAACGTTATCGCGATATTGAGTGGGCTGCAAAAGTTAGAGAACATGTATATAAATTAAAAAATGACCCAAATGTTGTTTTTGAAGCATAAAATATGGAAAAAATTATAGATCCGATAGACAAATCTCTTTTGAGAAAAGAACTTAGCGAGGAGCGTTTTTTGCGCAATACAAATTTTGGCGACAATCTTCTGTATATCGTAACTGCGCATAATGCCCCGAATGTTATGCAGGAGATAGGTCGTCTGCGCGAAATAGCATTCAGACATGGTGGAGCAGGAACAGGGAAAAGTGTTGATATTGACGAATTTGATACGATGGAAAATCCATACAAACAGCTTATTGTGTGGGAGCCTGAATCTCAGGAAATTCTCGGTGGATACCGCTTTATAGAAGGATACAATGTCCAATTCGACGAAAACGGACAGCCCCGTCTTTCTTCTACGGAAATTTTTTCATTTACAAAAAAATTTTTAGACGAATATTTACCGAAAACTATTGAGTTTGGTCGCTCGTTCGTGCAGCCGAACTATCAATCGCAAAAAAAAGTAATGTACTCTTTGGATAACCTTTGGGATGGGATTGGTGCGCTGATAACAAGCAATCCGCACATACATTATTTTTTCGGAAAAGTTACGATGTACCAGCATTTCAACAGGCAGGCGAGAGATCTTATTCTCTATTTCGCTCAAAAATATTTTCCCGACAACGAAAACCTCGTCATCCCTGTCGAAAGATTAATACTTGAAACGCCATTAGAAAAACTTGAGAGATTTTATGACGGACTCTCGTTAGACGAAGCATATAAAGCAATGTCCAAAGCTGTGCGCGACCTGGGCGAGAATATCCCTCCTCTTTTTAATTCCTATATAAAGTTAAGCGAAACAATGAAAACGTTTGGCACTGCGGTAAATCACCATTTCGGCAATGTTGAAGAAACAGGTATTCTTGTTACTATTACCGATATTTACGACTCGAAAAAAGAACGTCATCTACTTTAATTTCACAATGATACAGCAAGCCGAATTTGTTAAAAGCAGCAGCGATTACAAGGATTGTCCACAAGATGATATTCCTGAATTTGCCTTTATTGGACGGTCCAATGTGGGCAAATCGTCCTTGCTTAATATGCTAGTCGGCAATAGTTCATTGGCAAAAATATCATCCAAACCCGGAAAGACACGCTTGATAAATCTCTTTGCAATAAATAGAGGGAAATGGCGAATGGTTGATTTACCGGGCTACGGCTACGCTGCTATTTCAAAAATGGAACAGGAAAAATTTAAGAAGATGATAGATGGCTATATGCTCTATCGTAAAAATCTTGCATCTGTTTTTGTATTGGTGGACACACGCCTTGCTCCCCAGCCGATAGACTTGGATTTTATAAATTATCTCGGTAAAAACAGTATTCCGTTTGCTATTGCGGGGACTAAGTCGGACAAAAGTTCTAACGCTGTTGTCAGGAGCAATATTGAGCAACTTCAAAATGCAATGCTTCGGACGTGGTCGGAGCTTCCGCCTGTTTTTATCACTTCGTCAAAAACAAATACCGGTAGAGAAGAAATTATAAACTATATTGAACATATACTACAATGAAACGAGCACGGCAGATGTTGTGCGAGTTCCGTAAAAACAATTTACAAACGTATGAAGAAACAACTATTCTCGGAATTTCCTCCCGTATCCAAACAACAATGGGAAGACGTAATCGTTAAGGACCTCAAAGGTGCGGACTACGAAAAAAAACTTGTATGGAAAACAGACGAGGGCTTTGATGTGCGCCCCTATTACGTAGCAGAAGACGGCACAGGTTTGGAATATTTAAAAGAATTTTCAGGTAAAAGTATAAACGGAAATCCTAACGATTGGGAAGTTCGCCAAGATTTTTCCGGCAATAACATCGCTCATCTCGCAGCAGACGCTGCAAAGAAAGGGGCACAGTCTGTCGGCATTTCCGTAAAAAATGTAAATTCAGTCGAAGAAATGTCGATACTTTTGCAAGGTATAGATCCACTCGTAACAGGAATTCATTTTACGGAAAGTCCATCTGTCCTCGAAACTATGTCACTTTTTGCAGAATATCTTGACAAAAATAAAATAGACGGTGCGAAGATTTACGGCTCGGTTAGCGGTTGCAACAAAGATGCCGCCGCAGTTATTGCAAAATATGGTGTAGCATTTCCACGTTTTCGTTTTATCGAAATAAAGGCTGTCGAACTTCGTAATATGGGCAGCACAATCGCGCAGGAACTCGGTTTTGCAATATCCAACGCTGTCGCCGTTCTGGATGATCTTACCGAAAAAGGTTTAAGCGTGGACGAGATTATTCCGCGTATGACAATTCATTTTGCAACAGGCTCAAACTATTTTATGGAGATTGCAAAAATTCGTGCAGCACGTGTGTTATTTAATGCTATTGCAACGCAGTATGGTGCTTCCGTAAAAGATATTTTTATTCATAGCAGTTCTTCAACTTGGAATAAAACGATTTTCGACCCTTATGTAAATATGCTTCGTTCAACAACAGAAACAATGAGTGCAGCCATTGGTGGTGCAAATTCTATATCTACCATAGCATTTGATGAGATGTACGAAAAGAATGATGATTTTTCTGCCCGCACTGCCCGCAATCAGCAAATAATTTTAAAGGAAGAGTCGTTTATAGACAAAGTTGCTGACCCTGCTGCGGGTTCATATTACGTTGAGCAAATAAGCGACTCGCTTGCCGAAGAAGCATGGAAATTATTTTTGACGATAGAGGAAAAAGGCGGATATTACGCTGCCCGCACGGAGTACGTTATACCCGAAGTTGAAAAGAGTGCTGCAAGACATCTTAAAGACGTTTCTTCTCGAAAAAAGTTTGTGCTTGGCGTAAACCAATATCCTAACCTGAACGAAACTATGCTTGATAAATTGTCGGGTTCTTTTGAAGGTATGCGTGCTTCTGCTGAGATTGAAACGTTGCGTCTGCAAACAGAAAAGAGCGAGCGCAAACCGAAAGTATTTTTGCTCACTTATGGAAGTCTTGGTATGCGTAAGGCACGTGCAGGATTTGCGACAAACTTTTTCGGTTGCGCTGGCTACGAGATTATGGACAACGCAGGTTTCAAAACAGGTGCAGAGGGTGCTGCAGCTGCTTTGGCGGCAGGTGCGGATATCACTGTACTTTGCAGTAGCGACGAGGAATATACAGCTCTCGTTTCCGAAGCAGTGCCACTTCTAAAAGGGAAGACTGCTGTCGTTCTCGCGGGTTATCCGAAAGAACAGATAGAAGAATTTTCTGCGCAAGGTGTTGAAGAATTTATTCATGTTCGCTCAAACGTTTTGGAAGTGTTGCAAAAATTTCAAAAAAGACTATTGTAATGAAACGAGTATGGCAAATGTTGTGCGAGTTCCATATAATCAACTTATAAACGTATGAAACGAGCATGGCAAATCTTGACACCCAAAGACAAATGTGTATGTGCGAGTTCCATATAATCAACTTATAAACGTATGAAACGAGCAGGGCAAATCTTGACACCCAAAGACAAATGTTTATGTGCGAGTTCCATACGACCTATTGACAACAAATTATAGACGTATGAAACGAGCAGGGCAAATCTTGACACCCAAAGACAAATGTTTATATGCGAGTTCCATACGACCTATTGACAACAAATTATAACCGTATGAAAGGAATTATACTCGCCGGTGGTGCTGGCACACGTTTACATCCTCTTACGCTTGCTTCGAGCAAGCAGATGATGCCTGTATATGACAAACCGATGATTTACTATCCGCTCTCCACCCTGCTTATGGGCGGAATACGCGAAATTCTGATTATATCTACTCCGCAGGACTTGCCGAATTTTGAGCGACTTCTTGGGGACGGTTCAAATCTCGGATGTAAATTTTCGTACAAAGTACAGGAAGTTCCCAACGGACTTGCGCAAGCGTTTGTACTCGGCGCGGAATTTATCGGTGGCGACAAGGTTGCACTTGTTCTTGGCGACAATATTTTTCATGGGGCTGGACTTCCCGACCTTATGAAAGCAAATAACGACCCTGATGGTGGTGTTATCTTTGCCTATCACGTAGCAGACCCTGAACGTTACGGTGTCGTTGAATTTGACGACACAGGCAAAGCGATTTCCATCGAAGAAAAGCCACAAAATCCAAAGTCAAACTATGCTGTTCCTGGTCTTTATCTCTATGATAATTCCGTTGTGGAAATCGCAAAAAACCTTGCACCGAGCAAGCGTGGGGAGTATGAAATAACGGATGTAAACAGGGTTTATCTCACACAGGGAAAATTAAAAGTTGCGATACTCGGTCGTGGTACTGCGTGGCTCGACACAGGGACGTTTGAGTCCTTATTGCAAGCGTCACAATTCGTACAAACAATTGAAGACAGGCAAGGTTTAAAAATAGGATGTATCGAAGAGATCGCCTATCAACAAAAGTTCATAAGCAAAGAGCAACTGCGCCTCTTGGCTGAACCGTTATTAAAAAGCGGCTACGGCAAATACTTGATGGAACTTGATTAAGTTGCAGGGGTCAAACGATGTATTCAAAAATCACCACTTGCATAGCCGAAAAATCTTGATTTGAAATCTCTTTAATGGACTCATTTTTCCTTTCTCGACAACAAAATAAGGCATTTGCTTAGCACCAAAACCTCTGAAAAAATGTTCTACTCCTTTTATCATAGAGCCTTCAAAATCAAAAGAAGTAGAATGTTGAGATACTTCATTTATTGCTTCCCAAAGAGTGAGAGCGTGCGCCCCTGACTGCCTCAATTCAGGGTCACCTCCTCCTGCTATGTAATAAGCGTTATTTTTCTGCCAAACGACAAACACAGCCGTATGCAAACGTCCGTCCACATCGTAAGCACCCCATATATCCCCTTGATTTCGTTTACGTGAATATTCAATCAGTCTTTTTAAAAAGTCAGGATGATATGGCCTTAGTCCCTGTCGTATAAATGTTTTGTCTGTTATTTCGACAAATTGATTTATATCAACATTTTTTCTCACTTCCAATTTATACTTATCTCTCGCTTTTTGAATGTTCCGCCGTACGTTTTCATTCAAATTTTTCCACAGCACATCTTTGTTTTCAATATCCGACAAAAGGTAGGTATAACGTGTAGTCTGGCGATACCCTTTCCAATAAAATGGCAACCAATCGGTAAATGAATAATGAAAACTTTGTGAGAAATAAGTGGATGACGGCAACTGTTTAATGAAATTTTCGCAGACAGTTTGCTTTCTGTATAAATCTTTGGAATAGCTTTTATCCTCAAATGACGGATTAAACCAAACACCCATCGCCTGCGTATATGGCGGCATAAATATTACTCCCTTGCAAGGACTGTAAAAAGGCATTGACGCTTCAATCTCCCCCTCTCTACAACATAAAAGCACATCCCACCCCACCTCACCACAAACACAATCAAGCCACCAATCCCGCGAATAAATCGGAATAGACAACTCCTCCGCACACAACTGCCTGTATTTTTCTTTCTCTGTCATTTGTCGGGGTTATATATTTCAAACAATAAACTTACTTCCGCTATTTTATAAATCCGAATTTGTCCGCATTAACCCAAAAAGTTAAAGATACACCTTGATAAAGGCTCTGTTCAATTTGCCGTTTTTATCAACACTCTTAACTTTTATTTTCAAAAAATTTCCACCATTTTTATAAAAAACGCCAGAATGAACAATTTTTACATAGCCGATTAACATATTGTTCTTCAAAACCTTGACCGCCTCTTTATCATAAGTATTACTACTGTCATACTCCCACTGCAACTCATCCCCCTCATTGAGAACATTTGATGGTGTTTCGTAATGCGAAAGTCCACAAATCTCGCTTGTAAATGACAATCCCTCTAAGGGTGAGTAATCGGCTAAAAACTCGAAATTATCGGTAGCCAACAAACCTTGCGTATGAGCTAACAGATAGTATTTGTCTTCTTTATATTGCGGTTTTATTTCCCAAAAATCATAATATTTTTGAATGTCATCTCTTTCGGATTTAGTAAGCCTCTGTCCAAAAATGTCAAGTACATTTTCGGTGTACGTTTTAGATAAATCGGGAAAGTCTGTATAAGGTGTAAAACCTGTTTTGACAGCATCTTCTGGAGATATAATATAGTTAAAGCGTACACCATCAACGCCATATCTACTGATAACACCCACTTTGTGACGACGCATCCCTCTGCCCGCTCTCCACGTTAAATATATGTTACCTAAAACATTCATTTTATAATATTCTTTAATTTATCAAAACGTGAAGATACGATTTTTTTTTATAAGTTGCTTCCTATTGCTGAGGCTTATCGGCAACTTTATCGCCTTGCTCGTTTACCCAACCCTTTTGAATGGCAGGGTTGCCTGTTACAAGGGCATAGTCAGGGACAGATTTTGTTACAACCGCCCCTGCGCCAATAAAGGCGTAGCGACCTATATCATTACCACAAATAATTGTAGAATTTGCGCCGACTGTCGCACCTTTGCCTATATGCGTTTCGCGATATTCGTCCTTCCTGTTAATGGTGCTGCGAGGATTTATCACATTAGTAAAAACGCATGACGGTCCAAGAAAAACATCATCTTCGCACGTTACACCATCGTAGAGTGATACGTTGTTTTGCACCTTTACGTTATTGCCTATTTTTACACCTCCAGCGACAAACACATTCTGACCAATATTGCAATTTTCGCCAATGACCGCACCTTGCATAATATGTGTAAAGTGCCAAACATGAGTACCTTTGCCTATCTGTACGCCATCATCAATAACGGCTGTAGGGTGAACCTGAACGTCCTGCATTGTTTATAATTCTAAATCCCCATTCACGATTTCTTCGTATGGAAGTCCGTTTTTATTAAGTTCATCCATAAATGGATCAGGATTAAACTCTTCAACATTATAGACACCCGCTCCGCTCCATGTTCCTGTGCAAATCATCATCGCGCCGATCATAGCAGGAACACCTGTCGTGTAACTCACACCCTGTGTGCCTGTTTCTTTAAACGCAACTTCATGAGAGCAGTTGTTAAAAATGTAATACGTTTTTTCTTTGCCGTCCTTCTTACCCTTTATGCGACATCCGATTGACGTCCATCCGGTGTAATTTTCACCCAAATCACCAGGATTAGGAAGCACTGCTTTCAAAAACCGAATAGGCACAATTTCGTGACCCTCGTACATTACAGGCTCAATACCTGCCATGCCTATATTTTGAATGACGCGCAAATGCGTCAAATACTCCTGCCCAAACGTCATCCAAAAACGGGCACGTTTTATAGATGGAAAATTTTTTACAAGTGACTCTAATTCTTCATGATAGATGAGATACGACTCTTTTGCACCAATGCGAGGATAATTGAGCGCCTTGTGAATTTCGTGAGGCTCGGTTTCAATCCACTCGCCGTTTTCGTAATATTTACCTTTTTGAGTTATTTCACGAATATTTATTTCGGGATTAAAATTTGTCGCAAACGCCTTGCCATGGTCGCCCGCATTGCAATCGACAATATCAAGCGTTTCAATTTCGTCAAAATGATGTTTGGCAGCATAAGCGGTAAAAACGCTTGTCACTCCCGGGTCAAACCCGCAACCGAGAAGTGCCGTAAGCCCTTTTTCTTTAAATTTATCCTGATACGCCCACTGCCAACTGTACTGATATTTTGCTTCGTCCAACGGCTCATAATTCGCAGTATCCATGTAGTGGACTCCCGCTTCAAGACAAGCGTCCATAATATGTAAATCCTGATAAGGCAACGCCACGTTTATAACGAGAAATGGGTTATGCTGATTTATTAATGCAACAAGTTCGGGAACATTGTCGGCATCTATTTTTGCGGTTTCTATTTTGAAATCTATTTTCTTCCTGACAGCTTCTGCTATAGAGTCGCACTTGGATTTAGTACGCGAAGCGATAATCAGTTCCGAAAACACTTCCTTATGCTCTGCAATTTTATGAGCCACAACTGTGCCTACACCTCCGGCACCAATCATCATAACTTTCTTCATCTTATTTGATTTTTTAGAAAAAAAGCGAGACAACTTTCTCTGCTGACTCGCTCTAAATATTTATTATGAATGTCATATAGCATTTGCCCTAACACCATCTATCACCATCTATCACCATCTATCACCATCTAACATCATTCGTGGCGCAACCTGGAATCGAACCAGGGACACAAGGATTTTCAGTCCTTTGCTCTACCAACTGAGCTACCGCGCCAAAGGGCGACAAAGGTAATAATTTTTTTTGAAAATTCAAAGTCTGAAATAGCCCAACTTCGGTTTAAACTTTAAAAATTCAAAGCCTAAAACGTAGGACACGGAATACGTGATATACTGCCTGACTTCGGCTTAAATTTACATGGCAGTTTGAACAGCAGCGTAACTTCGTGCGCTCCGCCCGTACCTTTCAATCGCGAAATTGTAACATCATAGCTATACGCTACCTGAACGAAACTATTAGAAAACCCAACCATGCCAATAATGGCATCCACATTAGTAAAGCTATGTCTAAGCCATGTTCCCAGAATAATCGGACGAACGTTGAGATATAAACCATAATTGAGTTCTTCCGTCTGCCCCTGCATTGTAAATATGATATTCGGAGAAATACTTATATCGTCACCCGAACGTTTCCTGTTATATGTACGGTCAAAATAGATAACACCACCAGCCTGAACGGATACTTTTATCGAAAGTCGCTGAATACCAACAAATGCTTCGTTAGGACGACCGATATGATCAACTGATGTTCCAAGGTAAAAATTCTCACCATAAAGCAACGCACCCGCTCCAAAATCAGCAAAATGCTTGCTGTGCGGAGTATTTACCATTTGCTCCCCTGTCGGTCTTACTATACCCAAAAACGGGTCGTATTGGTCGGCAAACGTAAGATTTCGCCAATCGGCACGCCTGTTCATATAGGCAGCCGAAGCAGCAAGTCGCAGATATAATTTCTTACCAAGTCTAAAACGATAGGAATACATAACGCCCGCTTTCACATTAGAATACGTGCCACCACCCTGAATATCCGCAAGCACGACCGCTCCAAATCCACCATGAATTGCATTTATATGCTGATCATAATAAACACTCGCCAAAGAAAACCCTCCAGCAACATTGGGCCACTGATTACGGTAAGAAATGCCTATATTTGGACATTCCCTCAAACCTGCAAACGCAGGATTTAAGTAAAGAGGATTTGAGAATTGTTGAGAATAATGCATATCTTGTGCCGATACAAGGCTTGACAATGCAACGACAACCGATATAATAAAAATCAATTTTTTCCTCTTCATTTATGCTTTGGGATATTTCAACTTGCAAATATCCATAAAAATTTTTAATTTCGCAAACTTATCAGGAAATAAATTACAAAGAAACAGAAATAAATCTATGAAACGAGCATGGCAAATCCTGCAATCCAAAGACAAATGTTCATTGGCAAGTTCCATACGACCTATTCACAACACAATTTATAAACATTATGAATAAATATAATATTTGGCTATTAGTCGTAGCATGCTCTTTTTTTACTGACAAACTATACGCCCAAAAAGATCCTACTATTAGCGAACGTGTTACAGGAAATAACGTTATCACAACAGCCGTTCCGTTTTTGATTGTTTCACCAGATGCCCGTTCTGGCAGCATGGGTGATATAGGTGTAAGCACTTCACCCGATCCATATTCGCAACGCTGGAATGCTGCAAAATATCCATTTCTTGACAAGAAAGCGACTGTTTCTCTCACATATAGCCCCTGGCTCTTGAATTTAGTTGCCGATATGTCACTCGCTTATCTGACCGGAGCATATAAAATTACTGACGCTGACGTGATTTCTGCTTCTCTGACTTATTTTTCCATGGGAAGTGTTAATTTTCGACAGACTGCGCAAGACCCTGAAGTTCCGTATTATCCAAACGAATTTGCTCTTGACGCAGCCTATTCAAGAAAACTTACGGAAAATTTTGCTCTTGCCGTAACAGGTCGTTTTATCTACTCAAATCTTACGCTTGGGCAAAATGTCGGAGGTATCGAAACAAAAGCGGCTCTTGCGGGTGCCGTCGATATCGGACTTTTCTACACAAAGGATATTACTCTTAAAAACAATATGAACAGTCGAGTGAATTTCGGTTTTGCCTTGACAAATATCGGCTCTAAAATGAGTTACACTCAAAATGCAACTTCGGCGGAAAAGGACTTTATACCTACCACACTGCGTGCAGGCGTTACTTATGGTGTTGATTTGGATGACTATAACTCTGTGTCCCTGTCATTTGAATTTAATAAACTGCTTGTGCCCACTCCTCCTGATTATTTGAACCTTCGACCGGACTCCACGCCCTATGGAAAAGACCCCAACGTTGCTTCCATCACCGGAATTATCCAGTCATTTTATGATGCCCCTGGTACAACGGTCAAAGACCCAACTAAATATGGAACTCCAGGTGCTGTATTTATCGAAGAAATGCAGGAGTTTCAGTGGAGTATTGGAGCTGAATATTGGTACAATAAACTTCTCGCCATACGTGCCGGATTTTTTCACGAAAGCAATCACAAGGGGGGACGAAAATATCTTACACTCGGTGCAGGACTAAGGTATAATATATTTGGTATTGACCTTTCTTATCTTGTTCCCACAGCAAAATCCGTTTCGAACAACAGCAATCCGTTAAAAAATACCCTGCGCATTTCCATTCTCTTTAATTTTAATGCGCAAAATGCCAGAAACACATCTCGCTTAGTAAAATGAGGGTTGGGTACGGATATGACGCTCACCGTTTAATAGACGGACGACCGCTTGTTCTGGGGGGTGTAGTAATTCCGTTTGAAAAAGGTTTACTCGGACATTCGGACGCGGATGTTCTAATTCATGCGATTTGTGACGCGTTGCTTGGAGCGGTAGCATTGGGTGACATCGGACATCATTTTCCAGACAACAGAGCAGAGTATAAAAATATTGACAGCACTATCCTGCTGAAAAAAGTCACAGAGCTTCTATCTGACAAAGGATTTTCTATCGGTAATATTGATGCTACTCTACGACTGCAACAACCCAAAATTGCGCCCTATATAGGGCAAATGCGCGAACGAGTGTCCGCCGCCACAGGGATTTCTATTGATTGCATTTCCATTAAAGCCACTACCACCGAAGAAATGGGCTTTGAGGGCACAGGAGAAGGCATATCTGCCAGCACTGTGGTTTTGATAATTGAGAAATGAGCAAAAACGCAAAATGGGAAATGAAAAAAAAAAGGAATTTTTAATACGAAATCCTTTTGTAAAGAGGATAGAGCGCGTTAAATGTAATGAATGTGATAGTCAGCTTTCAGTTGCGGCGCAAAGAGACCTTAGAGAAGCAATACAACAAGCCAAAGAGGGAAAGGTTACACATTGTAACACACTCGAAGAAGCTATTCAACATTTAGAATCTCTGTGACATACGCTATCGAGTACACAAAAAAGGCTGATGATGGTGCTTTGAAACTAAAAAATCAGAGCCACGAGCCTATAAAAAGCTTCTTCGTTTAGTGGAAGAACTTGTGGAACACCCTTACACGGGTACAGGCAAACCTGAACCGCTGAAAGGTGATTTTTCAGGATGCTATTCGCGCCATATCACACAAAAACACCGTATTGTATATAAAGTTTCGGATAAAGTACTTGTCGTTTTAGTTTTACTGATAGGAAGTCACTACGAAGATAAATAAGATTTATCCACGTACTTCTTAGGGCTTAATTCTACTTCCTGACCACATAGACTTCCATTGACAATTGACAATTGACAATTGACAATTAACAATTAACAATTAACGTTCTACTTCCTTACCACATAGACTATCTCCGAGCGCAAGCCCATACTGCGAGCTTCTTCATCGGTGAAGTTAGCCACGTAATCATTGGCTTCAACAGTGAAGCCTGCGGAAGCAAGCCTGTCGGCAAAATCCTCGCCGTATTCCCTGACATGGTCGTACTGCCCAAAAACAGCGTAACGCTTTTCGGGCGTGTCAATAGACGGATCTTCAAAAGTTTCTTTTTTACCACGAACAACAGGGTGCATCATTATACCCCAACCGCCTTTCTTCATAACACGATACATCTCTTTCATCGCCAAAACATCTTCCCACACGTGCTCCAACAAGTGGTTACAAAAAATCACATCAAACTCGCCCTCCTCAAAAGGAATATCCCTGATGTCCATTTTAACTTTCGCCAACGGACTTTCCAAGTCTGCCGTAACATAGTTGTCCCCCAGCAACTTCTGAAAATGACGTATCAGGCAAACTTCTGGTGCTATATGCAACAGACGAGGATTTGCAGTAAAAAAGTCGGTTTCCCGCTGCAGATACATATACATCAGCCGATGTCTTTCCAAAGAAAGGCAATGAGGGCAAAGAGCGTTGTCGCGCGAAGATGAGTATCCATAAGGCAAAAATTTTCGGTAATGATGATTACAAATAGGACACCGTACCTTTTTTCCGATATAAAAAAGCCCTATTACAGGCACTGTCCAACTTGCAAAACGCTGAATTATAGGGCGTGGTATCTTGTTCAATACAAATCTGATAATCTTCTTCATAATATAATTGGGCTGCCCCCTTTTAAACAATTTGTTAAAACTTCGGTAAAAATATCCGCAAAGTTAGTCCTTTTTTTTCATATCTTTGCGCCCTCAAAGACACAGCCTTTGGGCTGTTATGAAACGAGCATACCAAATGTCTGCCACACAAGGTCGAATATTTGCTTGCGAGTTCCATGTGACCTATTAGAAACAAATCATAATCACATGAAATTATTTTTTTTCCTCTTTCTCGCTATACCCGCTCTCACATCTGCTCAAAACTTCGCTGTTAAGGGACAGATCACCGATCAAACCGACGGTGCTTCTCTCATTGGCGCAACAGTGATAGTTAAAGAAACAGGACAGGGTGCGGTAACGGACGCAACAGGTGAGTATATATTAACCACCTCTCGCAACGAGATTACCCTGCGTTTCACATTTATCGGGTACAAAGAGATTGAGAAAAAAATTACTCTCACCCAAAAGACCACCACACTTGATATAGTACTGTCCCCACAGGAGCAGACACTTACAGGTGTAGAAGTGTCAGGCACACGCTACAATACAGACGCGAAAAAATCAATTCAAACGCTCGAAGTTGTCAATAGCAGTGCCATAGACAACAAAAACGCTACTACTCTCGACAAAGCACTCGACAACATCGCAGGTTTCACTATCATAAATAACGAGCCACAAATGCGTGCAGGCAGCGGATTTAGTTCAGGTATGGGCAGTCGCGTGATGATACTCCTTGACGAAATGCCAATACTTCGCGCAGACGCAGGGCGACCTGCATGGAATCTTATACCAATGGAAGATGTTGCGCAGATAGAAATTCTTAAAGGCGCATCGTCCGTTCTTTTTGGTTCTGCTGCAATTAACGGTGCTATCAATGTGCGCACCGCCTACGCAAAAAGTGCACCCGAAACAAAAGCAAAAATATATACAGGCTTCTACAGCCAACCTGCAAATAAAGAGGCATCACCATATCATAACAGCGTTCCATTATCATACGGAACAAGTTTTTCACATTCGCGAAAAATCAAAAAAATCGATTTTATTGTTGCGGCAGAATTTGCTAATAACGATGGCTATCACGGTTCTGACAGATTTTTAAAAAACGAGGACGGACAAATTATAAAAGACGACAACAATAAGGCACGATTTCCAAATGACGACCTTGTCAGAGAAGAAATGCGCGTTAGAACAAATGTCGGTCTGCGTTATCATATAAGTGACAGAGCCATAGTTACGCTGAATGGAAATGTTATGTATTCCGACAATTATCTTTTTAATTTTTGGGGCAACTCCATCACAGGAATGTACCACTCATACAAATCGACACAGAGTCATTTTAAGGACTTGATGTATTTTATAGATCCGCATTTCAAATATACTGACACATTTGGAGGGGTACACCAATTCAGTAACAGGCTTTTATACTCCGACAACCGCGCTGTTGAACCAATAGGACAAGACGCTTTTTCGCGCTCAGTCTATAATTCATACCATTATAGTAAAACATTTGCGAAAGCAGGTGGTTTACATTTAAAGGCTGGTATTTCAAACAATTATACACTTTCGTTTGGGCAGGTATTTTCTGGTAATTTAGACAATTTAGAAACGCATGGCAGCGGAATGCATACAGGTAATAATTTTGCGCTTTTTACAAAACTCGAAAAATCATTTTTTAAAAATAAAAACCTTTTGCTCGAATTTGGTGCACGTTGGGAATTTTGTGCTGTAGATGACTGGAGTGAAAATCGCCCTATTTTTCAGGGTGGCATAAACTACGAAATACCTGTTTCTCACACCTACTTTAGAGTATCTGTCGGACAAGGCTACCGCGCTGCAACTATCGGCGAAAAATTTATTACGACAAAAGTAGGCGATTATGGATTTTATCCTAATCCTGAACTCAAATCGGAAACAAGCGTAAACAGCGAACTTGCCGTCAGGCAGATGTACAAGGCGGGTATCTTTGAGGGATATGTTGATGTAGCGGGATTTTATCAGACGTACAATAACTATATCGAATTTTTTCTCGGTCCCTGGAATGATAAAGCAATGGTTTTTGAGCAATTCGGATTTAAATATTTTAATACAGGCAAAGCGTCTATTACAGGTGTTGAAACGTCTTGGGCAGGGCAACTTGAAATAAGCGATATTTTTTCAATGCAACTTGTGGCGAACTACACCTATTCCATGCCTGTTTGTCGAGATACGTCCTTTATCTTTACTTCCATTCGCAAGGGTACGCCCGCTCAACTTGACTATACTTACAGGAAAGGATCTTCAAATACTGAAAGAAACATCTTGAAGTACCGTATTCAGCACGTTGCAAAACTTGATTTGAATATGACGTTCAAGAAAATATTTACTATCGGAGTTAGTATGCAATATTTGAGTGCGATGAAAAACGTAGATCATATTCTTGTTGATTTTGATGCAGACGCAAAAAATAACCACGACAGTTGGCTTGAAGATTTGCCATTTCAGGGAAATGTTGCGTTTATGGAAAAACATAAAAGAGGCTCTTTCCTGCTTAATCTACGTGCTGCGGTAGAACTAAAAAATATTACTGTTGCAGTTATTATGAACAACGTTCTCAATACGGAATACGCACTTCGCCCAATGTATATTGAGGCACCACGCCTAACAACAGTACAACTGACATGCAAAATATAAATTATAATATTATGAAGTATATGAAAAAAATTCTTTTTATCGTTTCCCTGTTTTCTTTTGCCACTTTGGTAGCGCAAACTTATGAGCCACTCCCGGACGGTAATTTTGACGAATGGACAAAAAAAGCAACACATCCAAGTCACGATGTTTATCATGGGGAAGATTATGACGATCTTGCGAACCCTTTTTGGAAATCATTAAACGAACTTTCTACTTTACCCCCCGAAATGTCCACAGGTCCTGTAACACTTTTTAAGGTGCAGGGACGTAGTGGATTTGCCCCTATGGTCAAGTCTGACACACTTTGGGTTGGAGAAGAAAAACTGTTTTTGCCGGGTGTATTTGGTGCTTTCACACTTGATATAACTAACAAAACTGCTCGTTTTGGTCGTGTTTATCATTCACGCCCCGACTCTCTTGTGGGATATATGAAATACGCACCTGTAAGTAGCGATTCTGCGAGTATCTTTGTTGAACTTTACAAAAAGATAGGACAAGTTAAGGTGATAATCGGTCGTGTAGAACGAAAATTTCATAGTAATATCAATGACTGGACACGTTTTTCAATGCCCATTGAATATATTATTGAGGAAGATAACGAAGACGGAATGCCCGACTCTGTCAGCGTACTTTTTGTTGCAAGTGCAGCGTATAATTTTGACGACCTGTTTACCTGCAAAGGGCAGCCCGGCACAACTCTTTGGATTGATGAGTGTTCATTTGTCTTTAACAAACAGGCATCTATAGAAAAAGTCGAAAGGGAAAATTACGCTCTCGTTTATCCAAATCCAACGTCAGGCGATGTTTTCGTGAAACTCAATTCCTCTGTTAAAACAGGTAGAGTTGAAATCATTGATATAAGAGGAAGTATCGTAAAAACTCAAAGATTTGAAGGTGAAAGTGTATCTTTGGATATTCGTTCTTTAAGACCTGCCCTCTATATGTATCGCATTGTTTCAGGTGAAAGAGCAATAAAAAGTGGCAGAATAAATCTTATAAGATAATTGAGCTTCACTAAATTCACCAAATTGCAAAGAAATCGAGATAAAGGCATAAGAGCAAAAAAATCTCTCGGACAGCATTTTCTGCGCGACAAAGACATTGCTCTACGCATTACTGAAAGTATTATTGCAACTGATAAAATGCCTGTGCTGGAAATAGGTCCCGGTACAGGCATTTTGTCTTCCTGCCTGTGGCAGCGACCTGAACTTGATGTTAAGATGGTCGAACTCGACAGTCAGTCTGTTGAATTTCTGCGCGAGAACTATCCATCTAAAACGGCTGATGGACGGCTGATAGAAGGGGATTTTCTTCGTCTTCCGTTATCACATTTTTTTGACGGCAATTTTATTATCACAGGAAATTTTCCGTACAATATTTCTTCGCAAATACTTTTCAAAACTTACGAAAACAAAGATACTGTAACACAGCTTGTAGGCATGTTCCAAAAAGAAGTTGCAGAGCGCATTGCTGCAAAGCCATGCAGTAAAACTTACGGTATTTTAAGTGTCTTGCTACAAGCATACTACAACATAGAATATCTTTTTACAGTTCCACCTGACGCTTTTATCCCCCCGCCAAAAGTGCAGTCGGGAGTAATTCGCCTCATTCGCAACAATAGGACTACACTTCCTTTTTCGGACACAATATTTGCGAAAGTTGTAAAATTAGCATTTAACCAACGCAGAAAAACACTGCGCAACGCCCTGAAACTCCATATACAAGAAGTCCCCGACATATTTGCTTCCAAACGTGGCGAGGAACTCTCTGTTGAAGATTTTATTTCTCTAACTAATGCCTATAATAGTCAGGCTTAATACCTGTAATGGTCAGGCTTAAACGGTCCATCTTGCGAAACACCGATATAATCCGCCTGCTTCTTCGACAGTTTAGTCAATTTTACTCCAATTTTTTCAAGATGTAAAAGTGCTACCATCTCGTCAAGATGTTTGGGCAGAATATAAACACCTGTCTTATATTCTTTTTGCCACAAATCAAGCTGGGCGAGCGTTTGGTTTGTAAAAGAATTACTCATTACAAAAGATGGATGACCTGTTGCACATCCAAGATTTACAAGACGTCCCTCTGCCAACAGGAAAATCGAATGTCCGTCAGGGAAAGTATATTGATCTACGCCTGTCTTTATATTCATCTTCTTGATACCCGCAAACGCTTCCAATTGGGCAACTTGAATTTCATTGTCAAAATGACCTATATTGCACACTATTGCCTGGTCTTTCATTTTTGAAATATGATCAATAGTGAGAACATCGCAGTTTCCTGTGCAGGTAACATAAATATTTCCTCTGCTTAGTGCGTCTTCCACAGTTGTAACTTCAAAACCTTCCATAGCTGCCTGTAATGCGCAGATAGGATCTATTTCGGTAACAATAACTTTTGCGCCATAACTTTTCATCGACTTTGCGCAGCCCTTGCCAACATCGCCATAACCAAGCACAACAACAGTTTTGCCCGCAATCATAACATCTGTTGCACGCTTTATTCCGTCAGCCAACGACTCTCTGCAGCCGTACAGATTGTCAAACTTCGACTTCGTGACGGAATCGTTCACGTTAATCGCAGGAAACATAAGTTCGCCTGCTTCCATCATTTGATAAAGGCGATGAACACCTGTTGTCGTTTCTTCCGAAACACCTTTTATGCTGCTCGTCATATCGTGCCACTTCGTTTTTTCCTGTTCGTAAACACGCTTTAACACAGAAAGCAACATACTTTCTTCAAGTGAGTTTGCTTTCTTATCAAATTCGGCAGGATTATTCTCGCCCTTGTATCCCAAATGGATAAAAAGCGTTGCATCCCCGCCATCATCCACAATAAGATTAGGTCCTTTGCCACCCGCGAAAGAAAGTGCCTGATTTGTGCACCACCAATAATCTTCGAGGCTTTCTCCCTTCCACGCAAAAACGCCAATACCTGCAGCAGCAATGGCAGCGGCAGCGTGGTCTTGCGTAGAAAATATATTGCAACTGCACCAGCGAACTTCTGCCCCAAGTTCCACGAGTGTTTCTATCAAAACTGCTGTCTGGATAGTCATATGCAGAGAGCCTGTTATACGCGCTCCCTTTAACGGTTTTTCCTGTCCGTATTTTTCTCTCAATGCCATTAGACCTGGCATTTCTTTTTCGGCAATCGTAATCTCTTTTCTACCGAAATCTGCCAATGAAATATCGGCAACTTTGTACTTCAATGTGTAATCTGTCATATTTTTCTAAAATTATTAAGGAGTTGCAAAGGTAGTATTTTTTGCCAAAACGACAGAATTTTGTAGATTATGTTTGAAATTTTTCGTACATTTGCTTGCTATAAAATGTTAGTTGGGTGTTAAAAGAGCATATTAAATATATTATGGCTGTACTGTTCAGTAGTACTGCCTATTTGGGACTTGGTCAGCAAGAACCGACATTGTCGCAGTACATGCTGGCTACGTATAATTACAATGCAGGCTATGCAGGTCTTTCAAATAGTCTGTGCGCCTCGCTTTTCTATCGCCAGCAATGGATCGGCATGAGAGGTGCTACAAACGCCGAAACAGATAAAAAAAGCAGTTTATCCCCCTATAATGTACATCTTGTAGCAGATATGCCCATAAGGTTTTTACACGGAGGAATTGGTTTAGAAGTCAGCACCACAACGGCGGCACAGTTTTCGGATGTTTTTATAAAGGTCGGATATGCCTACCATTTACAGACTTCCATCGGAACTATCGGAATGGGAATACGTGCACAATTTTGCAACAAAACAATTGATTGGGGACAATTTTTTCCAGAAACGCAGGGCGACTATGTTCTATCAGGCAAAACAAAAGAAAATAACAGTGCGTTTCTTGCCGATGCAGGGATTGGGTTTTACCTCAAAGGAAATCTAAACTATTCTGTCGGTCTTTCGTTTAACAATATTATCGGCTCTTCAAAAGAAGACATTGGTTTTACCACAACACGCAATATGGTTCTAAGCGGTGGCTATTCTTTCACATTGCCAGATTTGCCCAAAATAGAATTTTCGCCTGTAACTCGCCTCACGTTCATACTGCCGGGAAATGCCGACAGACGCCAAAATTCAGCTATTTATTGGGATGTAAGTTTTCTTGCTACGTTTAACAAATTGTTTTATGGCGGTCTTTCCTACCGTTTGCAAGATGCAGTATCGGTGCTTTTTGGAATGAATATACAACAATTCCAATTTGGAGTTTGCTACGATATTTCCACAACAAAAATAATAAAGGCATCTGCGATAGGGGGAAGTTTAGAGCTTTCCGTACGTTATTGCTTTGCTATTGAAACAGACAGACATAATTCATCCTATAAAAATTCAAGATATTTATAAATTTTAATGCTTATTAGATGAATTACATATATATGACTTGCCGAAAACAATTTAAAGTGATTGACTCCTCGAAATAAAAATCAACATTAACACCTTAAAAATAAATTAACTGAGTTAATAAATTATAAAAATATGAAGTACATAAAGAGAACTGTCAAGTTTTTAAGTATGCGTAGTGCAGTAGTACTGCTCTTTGCCGTTTTGATCGTTGTCGGCTGTAACAGCAGCAGCGCAACAGGAGAACTTATCGGTGTACAGGGACGTTCGGGTTTAGAGCAGCCAACTCCTTTTGGTATGGTTTACATACCTCATGGAAGTTTTATGCGTAGCGTAGGTGGTCAAGATCCTGCCCATCAAATTGCGTCGGCAAGACGTGTTACTGTTTCGGCATTTTATATGGATGAAACAGAAATAACAAATAACGAGTATCGTCAATTTGTTAAATACGTTTCGGACTCCATCACGAGAAGACTGTTAGGCGAAACATTCCCTGAATTTCTTATTCAGACGGAGAATGACGATGCTGAGCCAAGTATTAACTGGAAAACAAAAATCAAGTGGAGTCCAGAAGTAGAAGAAGCACTTGCCGACCTTTATTTGCCATTCGAGGAACGTTTTAACGGACGCAAGGAAATAGACAAGAAAAAGCTCAATTATTCCTACTATACGTATGATTTGGCAAAAGCCGCTCTTAAAAATTTCGATCCACAGGAGTCGGATAATAATAGCGAAATATATTATGGTTCTTTTTTGAACCGTCCGCAGGCAATGCAATCACGCAGGCAACTTATTACGAAGCATGTCGTAAACGTATATCCCGACACTCTCTGCTGGATTTTCGACTGGTCATTTTCGTATAACGAACCTATGGCTATGCTCTATTTCGACAGTCCAATGTACGATAACTATCCTGTTGTTGGTGTGAATTGGGTACAGGCGAAAGCTTTTTGCGATTGGCGTACACAGTTGTACAACAAATATCTCAGAGCATCAGGATACCCCGAAACGCAGAAGTTTCGTCTTCCGTCTGAAGCCGAATGGGAGTACGCTGCTCGTGGCGGTCTTGACGGTGCTGCTTACCCATGGGGTAGCTACTACGCACGTAACGATAACGGATGTGTGCTTGCCAATTTTAAACCCGGACGTGGCGACTATGCTCTTGACGGCGCGGCTTACACCTGTATAGTAGGGCACTTCTCTCCAAACGATTGGGGACTTTACGATATGTCGGGCAATGTAGCCGAATGGTGCAATGACGCTTATGATGAGAGTGTTGGTAATGTACATGACCTCAATCCCTCATTTGAATACGAAGCAAAAGATGGCGAGGGTCCAAGTCGCAAACGTAAAGTTATAAAGGGTGGCTCATGGAAAGATTTTGCAGAGCTTTGCAAAGTCTATGATAGAAGATTTGAATATCAGGATACATGCAAATCATACCTTGGTTTCCGTTGTGTACAGTCATACCTTGGACGTGGCAAAAATATTGGGACAGGGTCAGGCTCTAATGTTTATTAAAATTTTAAAATTCAAAGAAAATGTCTAAAGAAAAGGAACAGAACACATCGCAAAAAAGCGATAAGGTGTCTTTGATACAACGTGCGCAAACACTCCTTGCTTCAAGGGAATACAAAAAGTTCATGGCACAGCTGTATGGCTGGGGTGCTGCAGTAGTTATTCTTGGTGCACTTTTTAAAATCAATCACTTCCCGGGTGCTAACTTTATGCTTATTCTCGGTATGGGAACTGAGGCTATTATTTTTGCCTTTTCGTCCTTTGAGCCACTTCATCAGGAATATCATTGGGAAAATTTATATCCCGAATTGGTTGGAGATGAAGAAAGTGATGGTACAGCTACTCGCTCAAAGGCGGGCGGACGTGCAACCAACGTGCAAGAGATTGTCATCCAAAGATTGGAAGAACTTTTTTTGCAAGCCAACATTACTCCCGAAATATTTAATAGATTGGAAAAGGGCTTGCAAGGATTGGTGGAGACTACAACTAATGTAAATAATGTTACTAACGTTTTAGTTGCAAATAACGAATATGTTGCCGAAGTAGCGAAAATGACTACGGCGGTTGAGAAAACAACCGAAAGTATCGCTCAACTCGAACAACTGTACGTTTCCCAAATGGCTTTTGTTAATACGCAAGCCGCCGTAACAAACAAATTACAGGAGAGTATGACACAGGTTCTTGAAACTCTTGGTGCTTCGCTTGAAGACGCTAAAAAATACAAAAACGATATTGCCGATTTATCCGTTAAGGTCGCAAAACTTAATGATATATATGGGAAGATGATGAGTGCTATTACGTCGGCGGTACAAAATTAAAAAATTCGTCATCCCAAACTAAAAAACACAAAAATATATGGCAGGAGCAAAAGAAACCCCACGTCAGAAAATGATAGGCATGATGTACTTGGTACTGACTGCTATGCTTGCTTTGAACGTTTCGGTTGAAATTCTGAAATCATTTGTTATTGTAAATGATGCTTTGGAGGAATCAAATGTGAACTTTGCCAATAAGGTAGCATCAACTTATGCGCTCTTTGATAAAGCATACATGAATAACCCGGACAAAGTCGGAGAGGCTTACCAAAAGGCGCAATATGTTCGTCACATATCCGATTCTGTTTTTCGCTATGTAGGCGATTTAAAAATAGGACTTATTTCATTTTGCGAAAATGAGCATGAGGACACTATTAAATCCAAGTTGGCGCGTAAACTTAGCTTGGAACAAATTATCGGCAGGCAAGACAATTATGATGGTCCTACATTGTACTTTATGGGACAATCGGAAACAGGTGCGTCAGGCAGAGCTAACGATCTGTACGAAACGTTAAATTGGTATCGCAACGAATTAAATAAAGAACTTGGATCCGACACTTCCAAAATAAAACTTGATTTGGGAATTGACGGAAAATTCAGAGATGCAAGTGGCAAGAGCAAAAGATGGGAAGCACAGTACTTTCAACATACAATTATCGTTGCCTGCTTGACTATTTTGAATAAAATCCAGACATCTATTCTTAACTCCGAAAATGACGTTGTATCGCAACTTTATTCCGGTACTTCCGAAGAAGACCTTAAATTTGATCGTGTTACAGCACGTGTCCTTCCTGAAAGTAAATATGTTCTACAAGGGTCTGAATACGAGGCAGAAATATTTGTTGCTGCTTACGATTCCAAATCAAAAATTTCAGTCGTTATAGATGGAAAAACCTACAATGGCGACAGCGGCTTTGTTTTGTACAAACGTCTTGAAACAACACCTGGAGATTATACTATTCAGGGTAAAATTCTTGTTCCGTCAAACTTCGGTATCAGGGAATATCCGTTTAAATCGGAATATACTGTTACCGAACCGCAGGCTACTATTTCTGCCGATAAAATGAACGTTTTGTATATCGGTGTGGATAATCCCATTTCGGCAATGGGTGGAGGGCTAACGGAAGCTGCAACAGATGTTTCCATTTCAAACGGAACAATTAAAAAATCAGGAAATGGAGAATACATCGTACGTGTTACAACAGCCGGCAAAGCGACCATAAGCGTTTACAAAACAGACAACACTGGTAGCAGGCTCATTGGCAGCAAGGAATTTCGTGTAAAGCGTGTTCCTGACCCTGTTGCTAAAATTAACGGACAGAACGAGGGCGTTCGTCAATTGGATAAGAATATTTTTGCAAATGCTGGTGGTCTTGTTGCAAGTTTGAAAGATTTCGACTTTGACCTTCCCGTAAAAATTTCGTCTTTTAAGCTCCAAATTTTTCGCAGTGGCGACCTTACTCCATATATGCAATCGAACGGTAACCGCTTTACAGCAGATATGGAAAATCAAATCAAACGCTGCAAAAGAGGTGATAAAGTATTGATTACCGAGATTACGACAAAAATGCCAGACGGCAACCGCGACCTTGGTGATATGACTATAACCATCCTTTAATTTGAAAAAAGTGTTGCACCCGAACCATACTACTTGTTAAAAATAAATTATAAGAATATGAATACAAAAATTGATTTTCGTTTACTGCTTGTCGGCATTTTGCTGACCACGTTTGGTGTTTCGTTCTCACAGGCACAGGTGCTTGAAAACGCTCCACCGTTAGATAATTTTTATGAAAAAATAAATTTCAAAGATCGTCAGCCACGCCCCGATGTTTTTGTGCGCGATGCTGATGTTTATATGAAAAACCGCATTTGGCGAACGATTGATTTTCGTGCTAAAATGAACCAATATTTATACTACCCTATCGAACCTGTTCAAGATAGAGTTTCTCTTATGAGTTTAGTACTGAAAGGTATGGAAGACGGTACGATTATCGCTTATGATCCCATCACGGACGACTTTACAAAGCAACTCACTTATGAAGAATTTTTAAAACAAAATACTTCCGAAAGGGAAATACAAAAAGAAGATTTGGATAACCCGGGTGAATATATCACGACAAAAGAAACTACTTCTTTTAGAAAGGAAAATGTAAAAATGTTACGCGTGAAAGAAGACTGGTTTATCGACAAACATCGCTCCGTACGGGATGTTCGTATTTTGGGAATAGCACCCGTTATTCAGCAGTTTGACAATAATAACGAGCTTAAAGGTAATCAGACGTTGTTTTGGCTTTATTACAAGCAAATTCGCCCCGAATTTGCAAGAACTGAATCGTTTAATCGCCATAACAGTGCTATGCGCCCATCTTATGATGATGTTTTTTCTCAAGATCGCCTTTTTGAAAGTTATATCACAAAAATGGACAATATGCAGGATCGCAGTATCCAGTCGTATGCACAGGGTGTCGATATTATGTATGAAGCAGAAAGAATGAAAGATATTCTCTTTAAAATGGAACATGATTTGTGGTCTTTCTAATAATTGCCAAACTCGACTAATATTAAAGCCGCTGTTGGAAAACGGCGGCTTTTTTTGTCTATGCAAAAAGTATTTGATTTTTTCTCACAGGAACTGACATATCTCAAAGGAGTGGGTCCCGCCAAAGCTGCTGCAATGGCGCAAGAGGGGCTACGTACTTATGGGGATCTTCTCGACTATTTTCCGTTCCGCTATATAGACAAAAGTAACTTTATACATATTTCGCAAATAAAAGACGACAAATCTTTTGTTGTGCTAAAGGGAAAAATTATAGACGTTAAGGAAATCGGCGCAGGCAGAAATAAACGTCTTACAGCCGTTCTAAAAGACGAAACAGGCATAATAGACCTTATATGGTTTTCGGGCATAAAATATATTTCCACAAAAGTAAGACTAAATAAGTGGTACTCTATCTTTGGAAAACCTGTAAGATATTTTAACGACTTTAATATCACTCATCCCGAAATCGAAGAGATAGATCCATCACAGACAAACACCGCGGGACAAGAGCTACTTCAACCTGTATATTCATTAAGCGAAAAAATGAAAAAAAGCGGACTTACAATCCGCTCTATGGCAGCAATAACAAAAAATCTTCTCTTGCAGGCAGAACGGCTGATACCCGAAACTTTGCCACTGAACATTATCCATGACCACAAGCTCATGCCAAGAGAAGAAGCCTATCGCCAAATACACCATCCCTCGTCGTTGCAAGAGATGAATAAAGCAAGTCGCCGTTTAAAATTCGAGGAACTTTTTTTATTACAGATGATAGTGCAGCTCGAAAAGCAAAAAAAGCAACAACAGCAAGGACATATCTTTGATAAAGTAGGTGATTTTTTTCTGAAATTTTATAACAACAACTTGCCTTTTGAACTCACAGGAGCGCAAAAAAGAGTTATAAAAGAAATTCGTTCAAACACAAAAACAGGTTTTCAGATGAACCGTCTTCTGCAAGGGGATGTCGGCAGCGGAAAAACAATGGTCGCACTTATGACAATGCTTATCGCGTGTGACAACAACTATCAGGCATGCCTTATGGTCCCAACAGAAATTCTTGCCCGACAACATTTCACATCAATATCAAAAATGCTTAAAGGGCTTGATGTGAATGTGGCGATTTTGACAGGAAGCACTCTGCTTTCCGAAAGAAGAACTCTTTTACCTGCACTAAAAGACGGACAAATAAATATTCTTATAGGAACTCACGCTCTACTCGAAGACAAAGTAGAATTTAATAATCTTGGTCTTGTTGTTATAGACGAACAACATCGTTTTGGAGTTGCGCAGAGAGCACGTCTATGGAAAAAAAATAATATTCCTCCACACGTGCTTGTAATGACTGCCACACCCATTCCGCGCACACTTGGAATGACATTATATGGCGATTTGGAAATATCCGTTATTGACGAACTGCCTTTGGGACGAAAAGAAGTAAAAACAGTTCAATCAACAGATGCAGAACGGCTCAAACTTTTTGGTTTTATAAAAAGAGAAATTGCAAAAGGAAGACAGGCTTACATTGTCTATCCACTTATTCAGGAGTCGGAAAAGTTCGATCTAAAAGATTTAATGGATGGCTATAAAAGTATAGAACGCTCCTTTCCTGCGCCGGATTACAATATAAGTATTGTACATGGGAAAATGAAAAGCGACACTAAAGATTACGAAATGCAGCGTTTCAAAAAGGGGGAAACGCAGATAATGGTTTCAACAACCGTAATTGAAGTTGGTGTAGATGTTCCGAATGCAACTGTCATGGTTATTGAAAATAGCGAACGTTTTGGTCTTTCGCAACTTCATCAGTTGAGGGGGCGTGTCGGACGTGGCGGCGAGCAGTCATATTGTATTTTGATGACAAAAGATAATTTGAGTAAAGACGCAAGAGAACGTATAGAAACGATGGTATCAACAACAGACGGTTTCAAAATTGCAGAAGTGGATATGAGACTACGCGGACCGGGCAATATACAGGGAACACAGCAGAGCGGCATGCCCAAACTTAAAATTGCAGATATAGTAGAAGACGAGGAGCTAATGCACATCGCGAAAGCCTCTGCAATAGCTGTTCTCAAAGAAGATCCTCATCTTGAAATGACAAAAAATTTTACGCTACGAAAAGAATTGAATGAAAAAAAACATGGAGAATTTTGGGCAAAAATATCATAACACTTTACGTGTATTCGGTGCGCGTGTTCACAATCTAAAAAACATAGATGTAGAAATTCCACGTAACACGCTAACCGTTATCACAGGACTTAGTGGCAGTGGAAAATCATCTCTCGCATTCGACACAATATACGCAGAGGGGCAACGCAGATATATGGAAACATTTTCTGCTTATGCCCGTAATTTTATCGGCAATATAGAACGTCCTGATGTGGACAAAATAGAGGGACTAAGTCCTGTTATTGCAATTGAGCAAAAAACGACAAATAAAAATCCGCGCTCTACCGTAGGCACGGTAACGGAAGTGTATGACTACTTACGACTTCTCTATGCACGTACAGGCGAAGCATATTCTTACGTTACAGGTGAAAAAATGGTTCGCTATACCGAAGAACAAATGCTTGAGATGTTAAAAAAGGAATATGACGAAAAAGAAGTTTTGCTTCTCGCTCCAATTGTAAAGGGCAGAAAAGGTCATTACCGCGAACTTTTTGAAGATATACGAAAGCAAGGATTTTTAAAAGTGAGGGTGGACGGAAATATCGAGGAAATAACATTCGGAATGCATCTCGACAGGTATAAAATTCACGATGTTGAACTTGTTATTGATAGCCTTACCGTAAACGAAAAAAATGAAACTCGTCTTAAACAGAGTGTGAAACAAGCGTTAAAGAGAGGTGAAAACAACATCCTTGTAATAGAAAAAAAAACGAAAAAATCACGCTATTACAGCAAAAATTTAATGTGTCCAACTTCGTTCATCTCTTACCCCGAACCAGAGCCAAATACTTTTTCGTTCAACTCCCCTTATGGTGCCTGCCCGCACTGTGGCGGACTTGGAACTGTAACAAGCATTGATATAGAAAAAATCATTCCTGACAGAAACAAAAGTATTGTTGAGGGAGGAATTACACCTGTTCAACTCAACAGAGGAGGAAAAAGCACATGGAAAGATGAACAGACAGGTAATAATTACACGCTTCATCAAATAAAAAAAATAGCAGAAAAATTTGACTTTGACTTTAACACACCTCTCAATAAAGTTCCACAAGAAGCGATTGATGCAATTCTCTACGGTATAACGTCAAGTATAAAAGAAAAACGCGCGGGAGTTGTTATAGAAAAAAAAATTGACTTTGACGGTCTTGTAAAACACATCGAAAATGTTCACAGTCACGATTTGCCGTCCATGCAAAAGTGGGCATCTCAATTTATGCACAAACAAATATGTCCCGAATGTAATGGCAAACGTCTTGGGAAAATATCACTAAGTTTTAAAATCGACAATCTTAATATTGCGGATATTGCAGCAATGCAGATAAGCGATCTCTACTTGTGGGTTCTCGGTGTTTCCGAACGTCTTAACGATTTTCAAAAAAAAATAGGCAGTGAAATTTTACGCGAACTTTCGATAAAAATTAAGTTTCTCCTTGATGTCGGACTTGACTATCTCTCACTAAACAGAGAGTCCACAGGACTTTCGGGAGGTGAGTCGCAACGTATCCGATTAGCAACTCAAATAGGCTCGAAACTCGTTAATGTGCTTTATATTTTAGACGAGCCAAGCATAGGACTCCATCAGCGCGATAATAGAAAACTTATTGCTTCTTTAAAGCAGTTGCGAGATATGGGCAACACCGTTATCGTTGTTGAGCACGACGAAGAGATGATGCGCGAGGCAGATTATATTATAGACTTGGGACCCGGTGCGGGCGAAAACGGAGGCAAGATTACAGCTACAGGTTATCTTAATGAATTTCTGAAAACATCAACAATTACCACCGACTATCTTAACGGTATTCGTAAAATTGAACCGCCTTTAACACTACGTAAAGATAATGGGAAATTTTTAACGCTTAAAGGTGCTGTCGGAAACAATCTTAAAAACGTAACATTAAAACTTCCACTCGGAAAATTCGTTTGCATTACAGGCGTATCGGGAAGTGGAAAATCGTCACTTATCACACAGACATTGCGCCCCGCTCTTTCAAAACTTTTTTATCGCTCGTGGCAACAGCCACTCCCGTACAAGTCGTTGGATGGAACGGAGAACATAGATAAAATGATTGAGATAGACCAGCAGCCGATTGGTCGCACCCCACGCTCGAACCCCGCGACATACGTTGGATTTTTTGACGAGATACGAACCCTGTACGCATCACTCCCAAAAGCAAAAATAAGAGGATATTTGCCGGGTAGATTTTCGTTTAATGTTAAAGGTGGCAGGTGCGAAAGATGTTGCGGAGCGGGGGTAGAAACGATAGAAATGAATTTTTTGCCAGATGTATATGTTACATGCGAAGAATGTTACGGCAAGAGATATAATCCTGAAACGCTTGAAATTCGTTACAGAGGAAAGTCGATAAACGATGTGTTAGAAATGAGTATGGAGCAGGCAGAAACATTTTTTGAAAATATACCTGCTCTTGCGAATAAAATAAAAGTGCTTAATTCGGTAGGACTTGGCTATATATCGCTTGGACAAGCCGCCACAACGCTTTCAGGTGGGGAGGCGCAAAGAATAAAACTTGCAACAGAACTTGTCAGAAAGGGAACAGGAAAGACACTCTATATACTTGATGAGCCGACAACAGGTCTTCATTTTGAAGATATTCGCATATTGCTTTCGGTATTGCAAAAATTAGTCGATAGTGGCAACACTGTTGTCGTTATCGAACATAATTTAGATGTGATAAAATGTGCAGATCGTATTATTGATTTGGGTCCTGACGGAGGAAAAGGCGGAGGAAATATTATTGCAGAGGGAACGCCAGCCGAAATAGCGAAAAATGATAACAGTATAACAGGAAAATATTTGCGTCCTTTCACGCACAACGCACACTAACAAAAACTAATGGAATATGATAGAAATTCTTTGTAAAAACAACGGAGTAGTCAAAAAGTACGAAAAAGGCATAACGTTGCGGGAAATCGCAAACGACCAAAATATCACACTAAAAGGTGAAATTCTTGGCGCAAATATAAATAACCAGCTACGCGAACTATCGTACGGGATATACGAAAACTCAAGGGTATCGTTCGTTGATATTACGTCCACAAACGGCTATATGATGTATATTCGTTCGCTGTTTTTTGTGCTCTACAAAGCAATTGATGATATTTATCCTAAAGCGTCTTTTCATGTAGAACATTCCCTACCCTACGGCTTCTACTGCGAAATAGAAAATTTGCACGAAAATTCATGCGAAAATTTATGCGACGAGTCACTAAAAAAAATCAAAAAGCGCGTAGAGGAAATTATTGAAATGGATATACCGTTTATCCATCAATCCATACCTACCGAAGAAGTAATTGAGCTGTACAGAGAAAAAGGATTTCTTGAAAAGGTCGCCCTTTTTGAAACGAGAAATCAACTTTTTTCATCAATTTATAAACTTGAAGACAAGATAAATTATTTTTACAACGCGCTACTCCCATCAACAGGATACATCAAGCAGTATAGCATTGAGCCGTACTGCAACGGAATAATTGTATCCGCACCACGAACACCGCAAGACGATGTCGCAAACGGAAACAATTCTGCACAGAAGGATGCTCAAATGCAACTTTTCGAAATTTTTCAGGAGCATAAAAAATGGCTCGAAATTCTTGGCGTTCCATATCTGGGTTACCTCAATAAAAAAGTACTTTCTGGAGAGTCAGGGCGACTAATAAAAATTTCCGAAGCACTTCACGAGAAAAAAATTGCATTTATCGCAGACAAGATAAAAGAACATCAAAGTGCGAAAGTCGTTCTTATCAGCGGACCGTCTTCATCAGGAAAAACAACTTTCAGCAAACGTCTTGGAGTACACTTGCAGGTGCTCGGCTTTCAGACACAGGAAATTTCGTTAGACAATTATTTTGTCGATAGAGAGCATACTCCAAAAGATGAAAACGGCGACTATGATTTTGAAGCACTCGAAGCACTTGATATTGAATTTTTTAATGAACAACTTGCAATGCTGTTGTCGAAAGAAAATGCAGAAGTAGAAATTCCTGCTTTCGACTTCAAAACAGGCAAAAGGACGTTTAAGGGCGACAAAATAAAAATGACACCAAAAACAATTCTTATAATTGAGGGTATTCATGCTCTTAATCCCTCACTCACAAATAAAGTTGCGCGTAAGCTAAAATATAATATTTTCTGTTCTGCCCTCACACATATCACAATAGATTCTCAAAATCTCGTAAAAAGCACCGACAATCGTATGTTAAGACGTATAGTGCGCGACTATCATTACAGGGGTTATTCCGCTACTGAAACAATCCGCAGATGGGACAGCGTTCGCAAGGGGGAAAACAAATATATTTTTCCATATCAGGCGCACGCCGACATTATGTTTAATTCCGCACTTCTCTTTGAACTTGGTGTAATAAAAAAAGTTGTAGAACCTCTTTTGCAAGACGTTCCTCAAACAAGTGATGAATATCTTGAGGCGGAACGTCTTCTAAAATTTCTTTCTTATTTTAAACAGATAGATGCAACTGAAATACCGCCTACTTCAATTCTGCGCGAATTTCTTGGCGGTAGCAGTTTTAGATATTAAAATGTAGTAACTTCGCTGTATGGATAAGATGACTAAAATACTTTGGATAGACGACGAAATAGAACTCTTAAAGCCGCATATACTTTTTTTAGAGGGGAAAGGTATCGAAGTAAATACTGCAAACAACGGCAGTGATGCCCTGTCCGTACTGACATCTCTGACGGTTGATATTGTTTCCCTCGAAGAAATGATGTTGCCTGTTATTATAATGCAATGACGATAACAATCCCCTCCCTTGACAAGTTGCCACAAGCAGCAGAAGCACTGTTAGAGCATTTTTCAGACGAACGTGTATTCGCATTTTTTGCTGATATGGGCGCAGGAAAAACAACATTTATTAAGGAACTGTGCAATGTCCTAAATGTGCAGGACACTGTTGTAAGCCCAACGTTTGCGATAGTAAACGAATATCACACGAAAGATGAAACTCCTGTTTATCATTTCGACCTGTATCGTCTAAAAAACGCTTCCGAAGCATTTGACATCGGCTTCAACGAATATGTTTCTTCCGGCTCATACTGCTTTATCGAATGGTCGGAAGTTATAGACGGACATATAGCTACTCCATACGTACAAATAGAAATTTCGGTGGACGAAAACACTCTCGCCCGCCGTCTTACTGCTAAAATAATACGATGATAAAAACACACTCTCTCTCTGATTTAGGTACATTAGTAAAAAAATATTCTAATGTCATAGTGGTGGCAGATAAAAATTCTGCAAAATATACGTTGCCACTATTAGAGTTGCCGAAGGTGCAGACACTGCTAATTGACGGCAGGGAGCAATGCAAAAATATCGACACCGTAGTAGAAATTTGGAAAAAATTTGAAGCCTTGCATTTGGATAGAAACTCGGTAGCAGTAAATCTTGGCGGAGGAGTTGTAAGCGATGTGTCCGGGTTTGCTGCAAGTACGTACAAACGTGGTATTCCATATATCAACGTCCCAACAACACTGCTTGCAATGGTGGATGCCTCGATAGGAGGAAAAACAGCCGTCAATGTGGACGGAATAAAAAATTTGGCGGGACTTTTCGCACTCCCTGCCGCTGTACTTATCGATATTAAATTTTTAGATACACTGCCTCTAAAAGAAAAAATGTCGGGATTTGCAGAGCTGATAAAGATGTACGCCATTACAAAAAAGACTCTTGATCTAACATATTTAACTTATGTTATAAGTGCATTTTCGGGCGGGGACAAAATGCCTCTCGAAGAAGCAATACTTTTCTCTGCCAAACAAAAAGAAAAAGTCGTATCGAAAGATTTTACCGAACAAGGCTCGCGTAAAATACTCAATTTCGGTCATACGGTAGGACACGCGATAGAGTCGCTTTGCTTGAAAAAAAATATACCGCTCACGCATGGGGAAGCTGTGTTGTGGGGGATGGTAGCCGAGCTTTACCTGTCTGTAAAACTGCTTGACTTCCCCATGAATGAGTATAATAAATTCAAGGCATTTGCCCACGAACATTACGATATACCACAAGGCATTTTAAACAAAAAAGATTTGCCTGTCCTAATGTCTTTTATTCGTAATGACAAAAAAAACTCTGGCGATAAAATCTATCCTGTACTCCTCTCCCACTACGGTGCCTGCCGTTGGGACATCCCTGTAAGCGAAGAAGACGTTAAAGACAGTATTATGCAACTTATTTTACAAGAAGTTTACAAACGTAAACTTGGTTGTTCGCTAAAATAAATCTCAACAGATATGAACCCGAAGCAAGGTTTTTAACCGATATTTTTCTGGTATTGCCCGAAACAGTCTTAACAGCATTGCCTGCCATATCAATAATTTGCGCACTTACATACTCACCCTCTGCCGTAATATATTCGGTAGCGGGATTAGGATAAACTTTTATAGCCGAAAAATTATTCACCGTTTCATTTGCGGTGAAGTCTTCCACTGTATAGTAAACAGGTTCGCACGGTATTGCATCACATTCGTTCCATAAAGAAGAAACGACATATTCGTATGTGCCAGGGGCTACATCTGCATCTTTGAATTGTACATCCGTCAATACATTTTCGTTTAATTGTATGCCGTTCCGATAGATATTGAAGCCTGTCAATTTAAGAGTGTTGCTCGTAGCGTATAGCGGTTGCTTCAATTGTTTCACAGTTATATTTTGCGTAACATTTTCCGTATTTATATTTCTGCCAAGCAGTGGTGTACCGCCACTCTTCTTCGCTGCTGACGGTGCTGCTGCCGTCACATCCCTTTGTTTTACCAACAGAGCCGTAATAGCAAAATTATTCTCTACTACGCCACTTTGAGAAGCATAACGCCACGAAGACATATTTTCGGGTGTTTGTGATATTAAATCGCCGTATTTTGCTTTGACCGGACCGTAAGACAAGCCGAATGGCTGTTCTGTGTAATTCGAGCCTGTATAGCCAACAACCAACTCTTTAATGCCGTCTAACGAGATAGGACTGTCAAACATTACAGTATTATAATTGGGATAGTCCAACATTCCTTCAAACGGCTCATAATATACAACATTATCATCTAAAATCACTATCGGCTTTACATCTGCCCTCGAAACAAGGAAAAACGAGATACCGCCCAAATCAAAACCCTCGTACATCTTTAAAGTTACGCTGTCCCAGCCTACTGCCACCGTCAATGGTGTCAGGTCTGCAAGCCCTATTGCATTTACAATAGCCTTTTCGCCGTAATATAGCGGATACGGCTCTTCAAAATATGGCAAAGACCATTTGGCTGTTACGTCATACTTTTCACTGTTCTCAGAAGCAACCGCTGAGAGATTTAGCCCTATCGGTGCACTGCAAGAGCCTTCGCCTGTAAGGGTTATTTCTATGGAGTCCGAAGCTACGCAGGAATTGTTGTAAAAACATTCTATACGGTAGGTCAAAGGCACTCCTGACGTTGCTGCCTTATCGGTATAATACAAAAATGGCCACAGCTCATCGTTTATCTGTTCACCATTTCGATAGACATTGAAACCGACCAATTTTGCTGTTTGCGAGGGTGCGTCAAACGTTAAAAACGTTTCGCCGTTTATTTCTCTCGCATCTAACCCTGACGGTGGCTGGCATGTTCCTGTCGGAAATATTTCAGCCACAACAGAGTCTGACATTTCGGACGTACAGTTATTGTTAAATTCTACGTTTACTCTATAAACATAAATACCCGAATCGAACACTACGTCGTTATACGTTCTCTTTTGCAAAGGCGTACTGTTAAGTTTCACGCCATTCCTGAACAGGTTATATCCTCTCAAATTGGGATTGCTTTCCAATTCTAAAAGCACTGCGCAATTGCTGCCGCCTGCAACTTGATAAACAGGTACCAGACAAACGGTGCTGTCGTCCAATATAGCAATAGAAATGCTGCCTGCACCTCCACCATAAGGACTTGCATCCGTCAAATCGACCTTATTCATGTAGTCTATCGTCCTGCCTGTCGGCAACTTGGTGGACAAGTCGTATTCTCTAATCAGCGCACTCTTTGTACCTGACTGTTCGTTTGTATAGATTTTGCCTTTATAGTAAGCCGTTCCAGACGTTGAAGCAGAAAGCGAAAGTCCATCCCCTATAAGTTCTCCGTCCTTCTTAATAAAGAAACTCGTTTGCCAGCCGCCAACCTCAAAACCGCCGTTTCCACCATCTAACGAAGCAACGTAGGTAAAGTGATTGATTTCGGTTACATTGCTTACGCTAAAGTAGTCTAAAATGCTTTTATTTTCCAAATCTATCTTATATACACGGTTAGGCACACAGGCAACATAGACAGATGTGCCGTCCGTAGCAAACGCAATAACAGCAGGCAAGCTAGGAATATCAAACACTTCCGCCAGATGACCCGCATCATCAAATTTTGCAATACCGCGAGTATTGAAAGTAGTAGAATAGTAATAGTCTTTATACTTGAAAAATGTGTAACGGGTATCGGATAACAAGTCCATTTTAGAGATGAAGTCCATATCCTCGCTGACATACTTCGTCTTACTTTCCACAACACTTTCGCCAGACACTGCTTTATGGATTTGGTCAGTATCACCACCAAACAGTGTCGGACTTGCGCTTGCGCCATTCTCTACACGATCTGTGGATAAACCCCACCGAACTGCGACCGTACGGTTGTATATCACTTCGTGATTTATTCTTTTCACCGAATAGCAGCCACCTACCGGCACTATTTGAATGGAAAATGCGTCGCTTGGGTTGGACTCGCCTGTTTGATAAATAGCCGTAACAGTATAGGTGTGGTATCCTTCCGCAGGCGCAGGATCTACGTAAGAAAGAGTTGTGATTGGCGTACTGTTCATTTTTACGCCATTTCTATATGCATTGTACCCTGTAATCTGTCGTCCGTTCGGAATAGGTTCAAACCACGAAAGAGTGACAAACATCGTTTCCCTCGTCTGTTTTACACGCAGTGCCTGCGGGCGAGAATTAACAGTACTGTCCCCCAGAACAACAATAAATGAGCCGTAATTGCTCCCCACTAATCCGTATCCGCAAAGTACTTTACCGTCTATCGAAATATCCGTACCATGCTCTAAAGTAATGCCTGTTGCCGTTAAGCCATACAGTTCTCTCAGGAAAATAGACAGAGGCAATGTGCCTGTTTCTTTACTCCAGACAAGCGCACCCTCATTAGCGTAGCCTATAGCTAATCCATTATCGGAAATGCCTGTAAAGTTAGCCTTGTTCCAACCCGGATAAGTTGGAATATCTTCTCTAATATAGCCTGTATCATTTTTATACCAAATCGCGCCAGATGCCCCAAGATAGCCACTAAGCAGAGAGCCATCGGAATTAGACGAGAACACCTCGCCTACATCATCATTGTTGCCCAAAAAAATAGCTGTATCTCCACGCCAGATATGCGGAGTTCTTACGCCGGTATTTTGCCATTGTCCCCATCCGTAAATAACGCTTCCGTCTGCAGAAATTCCGTTGGCACGACATCCGTAATTGCTAAGCCCTGTAAAAGAAAAAGCTGGATAAAGAAAACGTGTGAACGTTTCGTTTTCCCATACTAACCCTATAAAATATACTCCTGTGCCACCATAAGGTACGGTAGTATAACCCATACCTGTCATTACTCTGCCGTCCCCCGATATTCCCCAGCCACTGTAATTACGATGATACTCCGTAGGGTCATTGGGATTATAGCCTGTAAAAGGCGGCAGTACTCTAACTTTTCCGTCTTTATAAACTGCTGCATTAGTCCAATCGTGACTTGTATTACCTGTCATGTAGGATATGCCAGAATCCCCGATAATCGTTGCGTTATTGGCAACTCTGCGAGGATATATATGTGAAAGTCGCATAACACTGTCAGTAGATCTGTTGTAGAGAAAACCTCCACTACCTCCGAAATTACCTACAAAATAATTTCCGTCTGGCGACATATCCGTAACGACTCCACTTGGTGCATCACTTATTCTAATAAGTGTTGCCTTTTCCCCCGCAACTGTTTGGGCGTGTAAATTAGTGCTGAAATGGCTGCTGAAAACAAAAGAGATAAAGAGCAACCGAGAAAATGTTCTAATCATAATACTATCTAATAAAAAGTTTAAAGGTCGAGATTTTATTATTTGACAAAGTCAGTCGTAACAGGTACGCGCCAGAAGCAAAGCCTCTAACCGATATTTTTGAAGTATTGCCCGAAACAGTCTTGACAGTACGACCTGTCATATCCGTAATTTGGGCACTCACATACTCCCCCTCTACCATGACATATTCCGTTGCAGGATTTGGATAGAGCCTAATGGCAGATATATTCGTAGCCACTTCGTTTGCAACGTCTTCTAACGTGTAATCCACCACATCGCCAACCACTCCGTCACATACATTCCATAACGAAGACACAGCATATTCGTACCTGCCTGGTCCCACGCCCAAATCAACGTATTGCGTACTTTTAATTATTTCGGAGTTTACCTGCTGCCCATTTCTGTAAAGGTTAAAACCCGTCAGTTTCTTAGCGTTATTTGCATACTGCGGATGGTCTAACGTCTTTGCGAGAAGTTTTGGTTTTTCTACCGTTATTGGACGGTTGAGTAGCGAACCGCCACGTTTTGCAGGTGCGGACGCTTCTGTAGAGATTTCACGTTGTTTCACCAACAATGCCGTAATAGCAAAGTTGTAGGGCAATTCAGCTGAAGAAACAGGATACCATGATGTCATATCTTCCGGTGTTTGCGAAAACAAGTCGCCATAGTCCCACACTGCCTCTCCAAATGCCATGCCGAATGGTCTATTTCCTGCACCATAATTGGAAGCCGTATAACCGACTACCAACTCTTTGATATTATCTAAAGAAACAGGCTCATCAAACATAATCCTGTTATAAGAACTCTCATAGATTTCCCCATCAAACGGTTCATGATATACTATCTTTTCATCTAAAATAACTATCGGCTTTATATCCGCACGGTCCTGAATAAAAAATTCTATTCCACCCAATGAGTAGCCCTCATACATGTACAACACGGTTGTGTCCCAACCAACAGCTGCCGTCCCTGCTAAACCATCCTGCAAGCCTATGGCAGTAATCGCCACTGCCTCGCCATAATACAACGGATACGGATGTTCAAAATAGGGTAACGACCACGCTGCCGTTACGTCGTGCATATTGCCTGATGAGGACGGCGTACTCGTCAAACGAAGTCCCACAGGTGCACCACATATACCCTCTCCATTGAGGGTTATTTCGACAGAGTCGGAAGCTGTGCAAGAGTTGTCGTAATAACTTTCCACACGATATACGTGCGTTGCCTCTGTCGCTTCCCTGTCCGTGTAGTTAGAAACGATACGAAAATCATCGTTAATCTTGACACCGTCCCTAAATATGTTAAACCCGACAATCTGACCGTACAGATAGGAGTCAGGCATATCAAACGACAGAAATGCTTCGCCCTTGATTTCTATCGCCTGCAAGTCTTTAACAGGACTGCATACACCGAGTATCGGCTTAATGGTAGTTTTGGTATAAGTGATAGTATCCGACACACAACCGTTTACAAATTCTGCTGATACAGTATAGTTATATGTGCCAGCTTCGTATAATTCTTCTTGTATGTACCGCCTCTGCAACAATTCTGTGTTTATTTTTTCGTTGTTGCGATATACATTATATCCTTTTAGTTTCGGGTTCTTTTTAAATTCTAAGAAGATAGCCTGGTTCTGTTGGTTTGTAACCTGATAAACAGGAATTAAGCAAACAGTGCTGTCTTCCATTACAACACAAGATATTGAACCTGCTACTCCATCTTCAAATGGAATACCGATGTTTGCAAGCACAAGATTTTTCCACATTTGGATTGACAAACCTGTTGGCTGCCCTGTAACTGCATCATATTCGCGAATTAAACTGCGACCTAATCCCACCTGTTCGTGTGAATATATTTTTCCGCCATAGTACGTTGTGCCCGCAATATCACCGCTGTTAGAAATACCATCGCTCAAATATGTACCAGATTTGTCTATAAAATAACTTGAAGTCCAGTCCCCTACTTCAAAACCACCTCTGCCTCCATCTAAGGATGGGATATAGGCAAGGTGCTGTATGCTTTTCACCATCGTATCAGGCAGGGCAATTGAGTTTCTTATACCGTCCGTTCCCTCTATGTCTATTTCGTAAATTCTATTCGTTTTACATGCTGCATACACGTCAGTTCCGTCTGTGGTAAGGGCAATAACAGTACCTGTACCCGGAATATCAATCGTTTTGATTAACGTGCCTGACTCGTCAAGAACAGATATACCCTGCTGGCTGTGTGCACCCGAATAGTAAAGTCCTTTGAACGGAAAGCATGTATATCGATTATGAGAGAGCAAATCAAGTGTTCTTACGTAATCCAAATCAACTAAACTGTCTGTCGAGGCTTTTGATTGGGATTTCTGGGGACCGTCGTACTCATAGTTCGGCTCTGCATTTTTGCTATTTTTGCTCGCAACAGGCGCGTTTGCTTTTTCTATAATATCCGAAGACAAGCCCCAAGCTACTGTGATGTTACGGTTGTACTGATTATAGACATCCACCCTCTGTACGGCATAACACCCGCCGACGGCAACAACCTGTACATTAAATGCCTCGCTCTGTTCGGACTCCCCAGATGCATACACAGCGGTAACAGCATAAGAACGCGAACCTGTAGGGGGAGTGTCTTGATATGTCAGTTCTGTTACTATGCTCGCATTTATTTTTACACCATCTCTGTAAATATTATATCCTAAAACTTCACGTCCGCTATTTATTGGTTTTTGCCACGTAACTTTAACAAAGGCTGTTTCTCTTTGCTGACGTGCCGACACACCTGACGGACGTGGGTTTATCATTTCGTCTTCCAGCAGAATTACATACGAAATATAATCACCCTCACTTGCACCCCAGCCTGCAATAACTTTTCCGTCCGAAGATATGGCATCTGGTGTGCCAAGTTCATACTTGCCCGGAACAGTTAATCCGTATAATTCTTTCAGGTAAGTGTTTACCGGCAACATTCCTGTCTTGCGCGACCAAACCATACCTCCACGGTCCGTAACAAATGCCTGATACAACATCCCCACGGCAACACCACTATCCGAAATAGAAAATAAGGTTGAACTTATCCATCCCGGAGGTGCCGCTAATTTTTCTGACGTGTAACCTGTTTCCGTTCTTGTCCACAATACACCATCCCGCCCGATTGTGCCACCCAGAACAGAGCCATTCGTATTGGAACACCAAACTTCACCCGCACGTTCTTCATTAGTATTACCGCCTACATAATATGCCACGCTGTCTCTCCAAATATGTGGCGCACGCTGTTCGTATGGCGGATATGCACCCCAGCCGAACGTTGTTCTGCCGTCCGCCGAAATTCCATTGGCACGTGCGCCGTACGCCTGTGCACCATAAGTACCTTGAGCTGGATTGAAAGGAAACGCGGGATGTATCCAATAGGCAAACTGTCCGTCTATCCAATTGACACCACCACACGGAGTATATGATTCTCTGTGATAATACGCCATTCCTGTTGCCACACGTCCGTCTGCCGACAAGCCGTATGCAGTCGCAGCCTTGCTGTAATCGCTAAAGTCATCGGGATTAAATCCCGGATATGACGGCAAAGCCGTCCACACGCCGTTTTTATAAATGGCTACATGCTCGTAACCGTCTTTGATAATAGTTCCGACAATAGTCATATCATCGGCTACATCTTTTGTGTGTACATCTGGAAAGACGTAGAACGTATCATCGACAACGTCATAAACAAATCCTGCGGTACTGCCAAATTCACCGACAACATATCTTCCGTTGGAAGAAACATTGGTAGCCATACCTCCTTTTGCAGCATCCAAACTTATAAAGGTGGCTTTTGTGCCGTTAATTACTGTTGTTGTTTGCGCTAAGGCAAAAAAGCCAAAGCAGGCAGCAATAGTGCTGAATAAAAATAAGCGTTTCATTATATTGGTTGTTTTTTATGTGAACAGAACCCCTGCATTATCACTTAGGGGTTTTTGAATGGGACGAATGAGCGGAGCGGACAAAATTAACCCCAAAAGTTAAGCTATGAGAGTTTATTCTTATCACTTAACTTTTGGGGTAAATTCGAGATAATCTATTTTACAAAAGCCTTGTAGGTGATAGATTGAGTTGTGGTATGCAGACGAACGACTATCAAGCTATTCTTAACCTGCACAGGCAACGTTACATCGCCATTTGTGTTTAACGTATAACTGCCCACTTTCTGACCGTTAGTGTTAAATATTTCCACTACGTTTATCTTGCTTCCGTTCGGATTGCTGATATAAAGTGTTTTGTTGGCAACATACACGTTAAAGGATTTGCTCAATGCTTCCCCGCTGATACCTACATCCTGTAACGTTGTTACGTTTCCTGTTGCAGTCCATGCACTTGTATCGCCCTCTGAACAGAAAGCACGTAATTTGTAAACGTATGGAGTGTTGGCAGTCAATTCATCTACAAGTACGTATGTCTGGCTGTTATTGTAAACGAGATTTTTTTCCGCTGCTCCGCCTGCTAAATTCACATAAATATTTGCAGCGGTAGTCTGCGTGTAAAGAATTTCAAACGAGTTTTTGGTAACATTCGTGTGGCTAACCGCTGTCGGCACATCACAGGGAGGCAATGTGTTGAAAGTTTTTGCAGTTGCCCAAAGGCTTGTGTCTGCCAAGTCTGCGCTGCACTGTACTTGAACGCTGTACGTGTAGTTAGTACCCGGAGTTAAACCTGAAAGTGCTTTTGGTGAAGTGGCTGATGTTACAACTGTCCATGCTGCCTCGCTTGTCTTACGGTATCTCACGTTGAAAGATGTTGCGCCCTCGCGGTCCCATGCAATCGTTATGCCTGTAGCCGAAAGGTTCGATGTACGAAGATTTGTTGCTTCATTGCATATATACGTTGTGAAAGACGATGTTAGCCAAGTGCTTGAATCGTTAGTCGTGCAAGTTCCCTGTACTCCACATTCGTAAGTAACTCCACTTGTCAAGCCTGTAAGACTTAAACTCGTATCGGGCAATGTAACTGCGAGATATGTGTAGTCTGCTGCATCTGCCGCTTTATAGCGAACGAGAACATCCGAGTTGGACGACCATGCTAACTCTGCGGTTTCTTTGCCCACAGAAGAAACGGTCAAATCTGTTGGAGCAGGGCAGGAAAGCTCTATGGATACGTTTGTGATATATACACTGTTGCTCGTGCCTACATTACCGGTATTTCCCTTATAGAACGCCACTTGTACAGGGCTTGTATATTCTTTCAAACTTATCTCGTAATGCGTTGTTGTGTTTGCAATCTCCGACCATGGAATACCTCCGTCTTTGCCCCATCTTAGTACAGTGTCGTTAATCGTAAAAGTTGCTCCACCATCTTGAGAAATAAGAAGTAATAATTCTGCATTTTGTCCCGGGTCGCCCGTCTGTTGATAGTAAATATCAAAGCCGAGTTTATATGGAACACTGTTATCTATTTTTGTAACAGGTAAAAACATTGTTGCATATTCATAGCCTCCAAAGCTTGCTCTAAGGCTGTAAACACTTGGGTCAGGCATGAATTCTCTAACTGTCCAGTACACATTATTATATTGTACATCATCTGTTATCGACGAACCGTCTGTAGGGAACGGATTGTTAGAAGAAAACGAATACCAATAAGGCTCATATACGGGGGAAGCTCCTGGCGAAGTTAATGTAAAGGAAGTAAAGTCACAGAAAAACGGTGCTTCGTATTTCGTCATAATAGGCGCAGAAACGTCTGACCACAAGCTGATTGCCGATTCCGTACAAACAGCTTGTACTCTTACATTATATTTTGTCTGCGGATCCAATCCTGCTATTGCAAACGTATCATTCGTTACTCGAACAGAATCAATCCATTCCTCTGTGCCCGCTTTTTTGTAGGATATATTCCATGCTGTAAGATCTTCTTCGTAATCTTTCCATGTAACAACTATTTCGTTCGGTGTTATCAAATCTTCACTCACAGGAAATGGGGTATATGATTTTTCGCACGCAGGTTTTTCCTCTACAATAAAATTGGTGTATTGCAGGGATGGGGCGGCACCCATCGGTGGTACAATAATTTTGGAAGTAACCCTGATATTGATAGCCTGATTTGCATATTCGGATGGTATATTCATCTCATACATGGCAAACGTACCTTCTACAGATACACTTGATTTATAGTCCTTGTTTTGGTTTTCGCTTGTAATCACTCCTATTTTTTGATATCCCGCATCTGCAAACATATCTTCTGCAGCAGTTACTTCCACTATGATAGAGTCTGATGCTGCAAGACTATAGAGAGAATTACTAGGCCAGCCACTTGCATAAAAGCCCGCATCAAAACGCAACCGATAGGTAGAAGCTCCTCCTAACTTAATATCTGGCATTATAAAATACGAAGGAGTACTCGTGGCCGTTGCTCTTAGTGTCGGGATATTGGCGACTGCGTCTGTCAAGTATAAGAGAAATTGTGCGCTTGATGTGCTACCGATGGAGACAAAGCCTTTTGCTTTTTGACCAGTTCCATACGTTGAAAGACCTGGTACATCCTTAAAGTCTATTGTTACCGGAACAGACAAACCACTCCTTGTTGCCTGTATAGATGTTGCATAGAGCGTGGAGTTATATGCACCACTTAAAGAAAATCCGTAGTAGTAGTAAACTTCTCCCTTATCAAGATTTTCGTCGTTGTAAGTTCCTGTTGTTACCCCTTTATACACAATAATTGCTTTATTTGTCCCTGCCGTAATCGTATCGCCTAGCATATTTTTGGTGATAAACAGTTCATCCGAAGCAAGATTAGAAGACGTTAAAGCCGTATTGCTGCGAATAACTATCGCCTCGCTTGCACCGTTTGCAGTAATTGATAATCTTATTTCATTAGTATCTCTGTATGTGGCAGTTATCTCTGGCGCACCGCCTCCTGTTGTAACTTCTTCTTTACTTGACGTAGCGGAAAACAGCGTATCGTCCCCCATACATTTGTAGTTATAACTATACGCATATACATAATAAGTCGTGTTTGGTTCGAGTGTTATACTATAGTCAGACACCAATGACGAGTTATAAGTAGTAAAAACTGAATCATTGGTCATTGTTACAGTCCAAGTGGAGTCATTTATTACTGTCTTGGGGGAATATACCTTAGACGTTGGAGCATATACTAAATTTGGATCTTTAGAAAGTATAACTAAACTGCCATCTGCATTTTCTCTATGCACTTTTCCTGAAATTACCGTACTTGTGGCTCTGTTAAGTGTAATAGTCGGCGGTGCTGTCGGAACTAAACAATTTGCCGGTGCTGAAAAAGTATAAGCTATATTGGAAGCAAGTGGTGCATAGCTACCGGGACCGAACCTAAGAACACTACTTAGTTGTGTTACGGATGTTTCCTGTCCAAGCCTATATTGTGGTGATGTCCTGTAATGCCTGTTATTATTATTAACTGATTTGAAGCCTATATATAAATACTGAGCCGAAGTAACCCCATTTGCTGTTTTTGGTACGTTAAAATAAGTGGTGAACGTACCGTCGCTACGTACTCTGATTTGCATACTTACCGTATCAAAAAGTATTTTGCCTTGGCTGACGTTGGAGTCGAGTATGCCTGCAGCCCCTGTACGTGAAGCTGATGTCCAAAGTACATTTTCCCATTGCACTATTAATTCGCCACCGTCTGTTTTATAGGAAACACGCGTAGCGTCAGGATTGTCGTAATTGCCAAAAGTATAATACATATTAGAACCATTTGCAGCGGAGATAAAAGGCATCGTATCAAGATACGAATAATTTGAATTGAAAAAACTGCCTGCATATCCTGCACTAAAAACAGAGTCTGTTCCGAAAAAGATCATACCGTTTGCTCCGATATTAAACCATCTTACGGTTTTGCCTGACAGATTGAAATCAAATCCTATCGGGATACTTGGATAGATAGTTGTTTCGGCAGTTATTCCTGCCATCACACTCGTATCGCCCACAATAACGTGATATAATTTCGATATCATACCGTCGCTTGCAGCAGTTGAAACAGGAGCAGGTATATTGGCATTACGCCCAACTCTTGTACCATCCGTGATTTTAACGCTGGCGAATGTTGTTACGGTATCCATACTGACATTGTAGTACGGTCCGTAGAGTCTTGAACTTTGCGCATTTGCGCTGAGCATAGCAATGCTCAAAATTAGTAACAGAAGTAATTTTTTCATGTCTTTGTAATTTATTTTATGAGTAATTTATTTTATGATTTGTTTTTTATAATTCGTTTTTAATAAGCCGTACGAAACCCTCACACAGACATACCTGTCCCCTGTATGGCAACAACTGCTATGCTCGTTTCGTGTATTTATTATATTTCCCCTTTATATTTTCGAATAAAAAAAATCACCGACCCCATTTAAAATCATGGAATTGGTGATATTTGAATTTCGGAAAAATTTCGGGGTATTGTTAGCTCTCTCTCTACAACCATGCGGGTTTTAGAAGACAACTCCTCATGAGCCCCCATCAACAGCGAACTTACATCAACATTACTATGAGAAAATATGTGCATGGTTTATAAAACTTTGAGCAAATTTAAGCATATTTTTCCATTTTAGCAAATATCTGCACATCTAATTTATAGACCACCGCTGCACGATTTATATTATAGATTTTTAATTGTGCGCTGTTGTCGCTCGCGGGGAAAGAGAAGTATTCGTTTTTGCCTGTAATTCTTCCAAAGCCACCAAACTCTTTGTTGTCGGAGTTTAAGACTATGGAGTATTTACCTGCGCGTGGAACAGGAATTGCGTAGTCGGGCTTGCTGGATGAGGTATGCCAATTAAAAACAAAAACGTAACTCTCATCGACAGAAAAAGCAATTGTTTTATCCTGTTCGTTGAGAAATAGCAAGCGTGGGAAGCCCATTACACGCGGGTTATATTCTTCTGCTAATGCTATCATCGCCTTGTCAAATTCCTGTAAAAGTCCATAACGCAAGAGAGGGTTATCAGCAAGCGACCACTGACGACGCGCATACCGACAGGACCAACCGTTGCCCTCACGTGGAAAATCTATCCATTCGGGATGTCCAAATTCATTACCCATAAAATTAAGATACCCTCCACCATTGCTGCCAAGCGCGAGGGTGAATAGACGAATCATTTTATGCAATGCCATGCCGCGTTCAACGATAGCATTGCTGTTTTCTATGTTCATGGCGGTGTACATATTCGCATCCATAAGGCGAAATGCAAGTGTCTTGTCGCCAACCAACGCCTGATCGTGGCTTTCGCAGTATGCAATCTGCGGTACATTCCAAATCCTGTCGTTCAGTACGTGCCACAGTTCGGACATCACCCAATTTTCATCACTGCGTTCTTTTATGATTTTTATCCAAAAATCAGGAATACCCATAGAAAGACGATAGTCAAAACCTGTGCCACCGTCCTGCGTTGCAACTGTAATCCCTGGCATTCCACTAACTTCTTCTGCGATAGTAATCCTATGCTTTTCCTCATGCACCAAATCGTTTGCAAGTGCGAGATAAATCAGAGCATTGTTATCAACTCCGTCACCAAAATAATTTTCGTAAGTTCCGAAATAATCAATATATCCACGATGAAAATATATCATCGAAGTAACTCCGTCAAAACGAAATCCATCGAAACAAAATTCTTCCATCCAATAACGAATGTTCGACAGCAAAAATTGACGTACCTGATTTTTTCCATAGTCAAAAATCTTTGACCCCCAATGCGGATGTGTCCCCGCCGCTCCTTGATAATTATAAAGGTTGTCCGAACCGTCCAATTTATTTAGCCCCTCATTTACATTCTCCACAAAGTGTGCGTGCACTAAGTCTAAAAGTACTGTAAGACCAAGTCGGTGCGCCTCTTTGACAAGGTAACGTAAATCATCTGGCGTGCCAAAACGCGAAGATGGTGCGTAAAAATTTGATACATGATAACCGAAACTTCCGTAATACGGATGTTCAGCGATACCCATAATTTGAACGGTATTATAACCGAGGTTACTAATTCTCGGAAGAACGTTGTCGGCAAATTCTCTATATGTGCCGATACCTTCTTTTTCTTGCGCCATACCTATATGAGCTTCGTAAATAAAGGGGGTCTGCCCTTGCAGTGTCTTGACAGGCTTCCTGTATTTACTCCATGCGAAAGGCTTTACGGAATGATAAACCTTTGCCGAAAAATCTTTACTCTTTTGGTCTTGTTCCGTATAAAATGTATATGCGGGAAGGTGAGTAGTCCACGCACCTGTGGCATCGCGTAGATAAAGTTTATATCTATCACCGTGTTTTATTTCGTCTTTGTCGAGAGTGATTTCCCAATCACCATTATCAAGACGATGAAGTGGATGTGATGAATAATCCCACGTATTGAAGTCGCCTGTGAGAAACACGCTCTTTGCATTCGGCAACCATTCACGAAAAACCCAACGATTGTCACTGTCATCAAAATGCAAACCGTAGTACTTGTACACATTCGCGAAATTGTAAATGCTTTCGTATTCTTTTTCGAGCCATTTACGAGTATTGACGTAATCGTTGTAACGCCTTTCAATTTTGTCTGCTACAGGGTGTAGCCACGGATCGTTTTCGATAAAAGGAAGCATTTTATTTTGAATTTTTGATTAGATACATTGCTGAATTTATTCCGTCCATTGCGGAAGACGTTATGCCTCCTGCGTAGCCTGCTCCTTCCCCGCACGGATACAAATTTACAATATTGGGATGAGAAAATGTGTCGCTGTTTCGCATTATCCTCACAGGTGAAGATGTACGTGACTCAAGCCCTGTAATAATTGCGTCCGAAGTTATAAATCCTTTTCGCTTTTTATCAATCTGTTTAAATGCTTGTTGTAACGCTTTGCTTACAAAGGACGGCAAGAGCGTATTGAGGTTGCTTTCGTACAGTCCAAGTGAATATGAACTGCGTGGAAGATTTTTACTTTTATCGTTTTGTAGAAAATCGGTTATGCGTTGCGCAGGACTGCGAAAAGCGGCAGGCGTGGTTGCAGAGGACGTGGTTACAGAGGGCGTGGCTGCCATAAAAAATTTCTTTTCAAGCTCACTTCTAAAAACGAGTCCGTCTATCACTTTTCCCTCGTAATAATCGGCAGGCGAAACTGTAACAACCATCCCCGAATTAGCCCATCGCGAACTGCGTGCAGAAGCCGACATTCCGTTTAATACAAGTGTTTCCTGTTCTGTCATTGACGGCACTAAAACTCCTCCCGGACACATACAAAACGAAAACACTCCGCGCTGTCCAACCTGTTCCGCAAATTTGTATTCTGCGGGTGGCAGATTGTCATTAGAGCCGTACTGCAACCTGTTTATAAGTTCCTGCGGGTGCTCCACTCTTACGCCGAGTGCAAATGGTTTTGCTTCGAGAGCATATCCATGTTCATAAAACCAATTGTAAATATTGTTGGATGAGTGACCTGTTGCGAGAATGATATTATCACAGTCAAACTGTTGTCCCGAAGCGGTGACTACAGAAACGCAACGTTCATCGCGAATAACAAAGTCCACCACGCGACTGTCAAAATAAAATTCACATCCTTTACTTTCTAACCATTTGCGCATGGCAGTTATAATAGCAGGAAGTTTATCGCTGCCTATATGTGGATGTGCTTCATATAAAATTGATGGGGAAGCACCGAAATAAATAAACGTCTGCAATACTTTTTCTATACTTCCACGTTTGTTTGAGCGTGTATAAAGTTTTCCGTCCGAAAAACATCCTGCACCACCCTCGCCAAAACAGTAGTTAGACAGGGGATTAAGAACACCGTCCCGTTGCAATAAAACAATATCTTTTTTCCGTTCATCAACTTTTTTCCCTTGTTCTAAAATAATCGGCGAATAACCATTTTCTACAAGAGTTATTGCAGCAAAAAGTCCCGCAGGACCTGTGCCTGTTACTATGGGGCGAGCCAAACGCGGGGCACCTGCAACAGGCTCAAACGACTGTTCGGGCACAGTATCTGGAAAAGTATAGACAGAAAAAAGTGTCTGGTAAAAAGGCGTTCGCGAGCGAGCGTCAAGCGACTGTCGCAAAATCTTGACACCCGAAATTTTCCCCGAAGAAATTTTCAGTGCCTTCGCAATTTTTTCTCTCCAAATAAACTCATCATCTTTTTGGTCGGGCAGTAATTTTATTTCAATTTCAGTAATCATTAAAAATTTTAAGCAACTTTAAGTATTGGCTCTTCTTTCCATTTTTTACCCAACAGCATACTACCATTTGCTTTCTTGTTTCTTTTTACGCCATCCTCACCCCAAGTTCCCCATTGCTTAAAGAAAAAAGCTACATTCTGTTCTTCGCACTGTTTTTGGATATTTACAGGCCATTGTGGATTCATTGGCCTTGCACTCATTCCACTTTCACCACCTACAATCACCCAATGTATGCCTGACAAATCTAGTATACCAACATCTCCAATTAATGGTTCAATAGACAAAAAACGAACAGCTGCATCTATTTTTCTAAGGACATCTATTCTATTTTTTGTTTTTTCGTATTCTACGGTTACACCCAACCAAACATTTTGTGGAACCACTCTGTTTTCAAAATATTTTTTTAGAATTTTCTCTCTTTTAGTTAATATTTGATAATTGTGTTGTGGCGTTTTTTTTATAGTTTCAAAAATAGAATCCAAATATTCAAATGGCATTTTTTCATGAAATAAATCACTCATCGAATTCACAAAAAATTTTGTTGGTTTCTTTATTGACATCGGTTGAAGTAATCTGTCGGGCAATAATGTAAATTCAAATCCATTTTCATAACCTGGAGTACCCATTGCCTGCAAACGTTTTGCCATTGATTCTGCATAACAGTTCTTACATCCTGCTGTCACTTTTGTACAACCAACGGATGGATTCCACGTTGCTTCTGTCCACTCTATTTTAGTTGTTTTCATAATTCAAAAGATTTATTAGATACGGTTGTATTTTATGAATATTAGTCGAAGAATAATTTTTCTTGCCTGTTCGTGAAATTAATTTTTCATTTTCCAGTTCCTTCATTACCTGAGTGAATAATTCTGGCAAACATCTGTTTTTCAATGCATATTTTAGTCCAGTGATATTATCCTTTATTTCTCCTGATAATATCTTATCACGTAATATACTCCTATACATCTGTTTCTTATTCGTTTCTTCTTCAGTGTAGAAAAGAGTTCCCTTTTGATAGTCATTATCAATATTGCAATTAGATTCGCCTGAAAATTTATCTTTTTCCCAACAAACTTTTAAAAATTTTTCCATTCCCAGAGTATGATTGCTGCCAAATATTAAACCCCAATAATTTGAACCCTTTTTAATTGTAAAGTGATGTAAATAATATTCTCTTGATGTAGGAATTAAATTTTGATAATAATCGGCAATCAGTCGATGACATTCCTGTGGTTTAGCTTCATCAAAAGGAATATTTTGTGTGTCAAAATACTGCTTTATTGCTGGATGTTCCTTAAATCTTTTTATGAACGATGATGAAATAAAAAATATAAAATCAGTTTTGGGAGCATTTACCAATCTTAAAAATATGTCCTCATCTACTTGACTGAAACCATATTGATCTAACAATATAAATTTTCCATAATCTCTGTTATTTAATACTTCATTAAACCTTTTTTGACTAATAATCTCTTTAAATTCCAATTGAGCAAAATTATCGTAAGAATAAATACATTTTTCTAATTTACAATTTTCACTCTTACATCTGTTTATAAAACTATTTACATTTCTTACCAAATTATCATGTTTTTGTTTCAATTTTTCGTTAAATCCAAAACACACCTGTTTTCCATTGCTTCTTAGCAAATTACAATATTTGCAATTTTCACCTTTTGCTTCGTTTAATAAAATTAAAGGAGACCCAAAATTTCCTTCAATATCCATACCACTACCGGCAAAAAAATCGTAAATGAATATTTTTTGTATATGGATATTGTGAAGAAATACAGGTAGCCATTCTCGAAAACATTCTGCAAATATTTCTAATTTTAACTTGGTTTCTTCGGGAAATTCATCTTTATTTATATCTCTTGCCATTTTTCTAATTAGTTATTTTAAATTAAAATATATATTAAAGGAATGCGTATGAAAGCTTAAAAATTCGCAGGCAAATCTTCATTCTCGTCTTCAAATAATGCAGAAAAGGAAGAAACATACGCTGTACTTTTTGAGGCGATCATACAAAGGTTGATAGGCATCCAACTCTTTCAACTTTTCCCATTCTGCCACAATTACCGAAATAGAATTAGGTGGCAATAAATTACTGTCTTCCGCAAAGAAAATAAAGAGCATACGGTCTAACAATTTTTGTGTCTTGCGAAATAGTAATAATTTTCGATCATCAATGTTGGCAGGGTATTTTGTGCCAAATATGGATTTAATATTGTTTTCTACAATATTGTTAAACAATTCTCGCTTGAATACGGAATAATCTTTATAAAGTTTCTTGGTAATTTGGTCTTCGCTACTTACAGATTCCACCTTCAGCTGCTTGGGCAAATCTTGCTCAATATTTTCGTAAGCAAGACAAGTCCATAAAATTGCAAACTCATAATCCGTCAGCGTAAAGAGATTAAATTCCTCGAAATCTATAGTGTTGTCAATATAAAATCGTAATTTTTCAAAATTAGAAATGATGACGTAGGAAGTATTCCGATGGTTATTTTTATAACCAAAAGCCTGAGTTTCCACTTGTTTAAGGTCGGTAGTTTTGTGGTCTTTCAGTTCTATAACGCCTCGCACTTCTCCATTGATGAGAATAGCAGCATCGGCTTTTTGGGCGTTCGTTTCGTTTTTCTTTTCGGTAATCAGATTATAGTTTGTGTCAGGATTTAGAGTGTAACCAAGAACCTTCACAAAAAGTTCTCGCAAAAAACCTTCCTGAAATTGTTCTTCCTTGCTACTACGAATATTTTCCTGAATGTAAGGATTTAGAAAATAGCCTTTATACAACTTGTACGCATCCTCAATCTTTTCCGAATGGGAAAGTATTTGTCTTTTTATTATGCTGGATTGAAATAAGCTCATCTTGAATTACGACCTAATTGTTTTCAAACATGATGTTGAACTGCAAAATGCGCGAAGTAAGGCGGTCTATGCCGTTACAGTATATATTATTGTCGCGATTTAGAAGATCTCGCAAACCAAAATACATTTTTATTTCAAGACAAATTTTATTATTGTAAGGCATATAAAATTCCCAACCAGCACCAAGACTAAATCCCAAATCATTACGGAAAATTTTCATTTCGTAATCTTCGTTCGAGTCATCTTTTTTCTTTCCTAACGCAGCCAAATCACCTGTGTAGCGAACACCCAAGACAACGTATGGACGATTATTTATCATACGCGCTGCTTTCCATTTTATATCAAGAGGAATTTCTATAAGTACACTTTCGACTTTTTTTCTATCGACAAGAGGCTCTCCAGCAGGAGAAATCATATTGTATGTAAGAGTTCTTTCTGCAAGCGACAACGACGGTATAAGACGCAAGTCCCAATACTTATGAAGACGCATATTACCGATAATACCAACAGTAAATCCCGGTGCGAATTTATGTCCGAGCGAATATAGAGTGTCGTTCCACGAAAGATTTTTCTTATCCATTTTTACGGAAAAATCCATCGCACTAACACCAATAAGAAAACCCCAATGAAAATGTGACGGATTTTCTCTATGAATGTATTGAACTTTTGCTTTATACTCTTTGGCGAACATCGGCGTAAACGCAGGAACGCAAAATGCAAAAAATGCTAATATTAAAATAATTATTTTTTTCATCAGTCACGCAACACAGTAAACATCCCGTTTTTTTCTATCTTGATGATACGACTTTGTTTTGTTTCCATAAATGGATTATCACTTTGGACTACTATACGATCTACTTCGGAAATTATGATAGGGGAAATAGAAGAAAATGTAGTCGGATTTGGTCCTCCTGAAAGGTTTGCCGAAGTCGATACTATCGGTTTTCCAAAAGAACGTATCATCTCTTTACAAAATTCGCTTTTCACTATTCTAATTGCCAAGCTACCATCATCGCCCATTACGTTTGGTGCAACATTTTTACCGTCAGGATAAACTATCGTAAGTGGCTTATCTACGGCTTTCATCAAATCGTAAGCCACATCAGGAACACTTTTTACATAATTGACAAGATCATCTTCATCTGCGAGTAAAATTATAAATGTACGGTCGAGCGTTCTGCGTTTTATACGATATACTTTGTTTACCGCTGCTTCCTGCGTGGCATCGCAACCTATGCCCCAAATCGTATCTGTGAGATAGAGTAAGGTTCCACCGGCTTTCAATGTTTTAATGCAGTTTGCTATTTCAATAGGGTTTATTTCGTTCATAAGGAATTTGCAACTCCCGCGAAGTTACGTTTTTTATGCGGATTTTTTGAAGTTTCGGCACATTTGTATTTTGAGATGCCACAAATAAAAACGCTTGAACTTACGTATTATATTCACATCCGTCTTAAAATTTGTCAAATAAAATTTGATTATTTCTAATTTTATCGCTTAATAACCTTTTGAACAAATGACTTATTCCCCCCTGTCAATCTGACGAGATATAATCCCGTGGGCAGTGAAGTCATATTGACTTGATATGGCATCTGCGACAGCGAAGCAGCATACACGCACTGACCGAGCGTTGAACGAATTTCAATACGGCTATATACGCCCTCGCGAACATCTATCCACAAAACATCACCTGCGGGATTAGGATAAATCAGCACCTTTTCAGCCACTGTCACAAATAATTCTTCCGCAACAGAATACGCAGTCGTAAAAGTGACTACGTTAGACAACGCACCCTGCACGTTCTCGCAAACGGCGTATAATTGCACTTGGTAGGCAGTGTTGGAAAGCAGTTCCGTCAAAGTATGACTTGCCTGATAACACGTGTCCTGCAACCACGCTTCATAATTGATATTCCTGTACCTCAATACCCAATACGAAGCATTTTCGCAGGTGTCCCATGTGATATACGCTTCATGCGCCGTCCCACTTTCAACAGTAAGCCCCGTGGGTTTTAAGCAGGAGAGATTTGTGGTAAAGGAAACGACATCACTCCAAGTACTGTTTGTGTCGATACAGTCGGACTGTATCCGCACTTGATACGATGTGTGCTCTTGCAAATTGTTCAGGTCAATTTGAGTGCTACTGCTGTATAACGTTGTCCACGCTAAGGCAGAGGTTTCCTTGTACTCTATCTTCCATGCAACAGCATTCAAATCGTCCGACTGCCATTCTACGGTAGCCGTTGTAACGTCGGACATAGCTGTTATATTTGTCGGAACTCCGCAAGTAGAAACTGTTTCATTCGTTGTGATAAAAGTACTCAACAAAGACCATATACTTTGTGTATCAACACAGACTGAACGTATTTGTAATTCATAATTTGTAAGAGGCGTTAAATCTGTCAGTCGATATGGACTTTCATAAACCACAAGTGTATCCCATCGCAGGCTATCCGCAGGCTTATACTTCACTTCCCACGAAGACGCGTCGCTTTTCCATTGCAATAATGCGGTAGTTGCAGAAGCGGAAACAAGGACACTGTCCGGTGCAAGGCAACGATTATCCACTATGCGTAACGTTATTGGAATTGATGTATCTCCAACGTTTGGAACCTTTGAAGATATGTTCAAATTTGCAGAAAAAACACCTACTCTGGGATATTTCGCACCCAAGCGTAACACAACAGTATCTCTCTCGCTTTCCGCTGCTGTGCCATGAGATTTGTCATACTTAATCCATCTGTTATCTTTCACCTCATACAATCCTGCAACATTAGGGCTTAACTGCAAATTCAACATCAGTGTTTTTTTGTCGGGTATCAGTTGCTCTGTTAGAAAAAGACCACCTGAGGAAAAAACTGTTTCTGACTGTTCATTTCTATCTTCTATATCTGTCGGATAATACGAATAGTCTAAAAGAGTGAGTGTGGACACATCAAACTGTTTTATTTCTGCTGCCAAATTGCTACGTTCGTCTAACCTGTTTTGTGTATATAACCACAGTCTTTCACCCTGCGCGTTGCTGTCGTAAGCAGTGCCGGACAAGCCACTTAAAGTTCCGTCAGGAATAGAAACGACAATGTCACCCAAACGATCTATGAGGTATAGAGTACTCCATGAGCCAACCCAGAAGCCATCACGGTTATGGTCGTAAGTGCAGTGCAAAATTTCACTTACGCTTGTTGAACGTGCGAACATAAGAGTTTTTGTGCTTAAATTGAGTTGATATAATTTATTCGTTCTGTCGCCACCGTAAAAGTATCGTCCGTCATACGTCAAGTTAAACAGTCCACCCACACCAGCAATCGTAAATGTTTCGATATACTTTCCCGCTAAAGTATATTTGGAAAAAGTGCCATTTTTATTCCAATGTGCAGTGTAGAGATATTCCCCATCCGAGCACATACCGAATTCTGCGGGACCGTGAAAAGAAAAACTTTTTTGATAATTTACATCAAATCCGTCTGTCGTCAAGTTGTCACTACCATAGTCTATCACCGCAGACCAATTAAGATTTCCGTTGCCTGCGTTGCGAATATAAACCATTGCAGCACTTGTGTCACCATACTGTACTGTAATATCAATGGGATTTGGAGCAGTCGTGATATTAAGTTCCGGTTTTAATAGATTAATGTCTAAGGTTACACCAATTTCAGGTACTTCAAAATTTAGATTTTCATAAGGAGTATATTCTTCGTTAAGTACGCGAACAATGTAAGTGCCCGGAAAGCAGGTATAATCGTAACTTCCGTCCGCAGCCGTTACAACGGTGTCTATCTTTATATCTCCCTCAAAAGTGATATAAATGCCTTGTTGAGGAACACCCATTGAGCGAACGTAACCCGTAACGTGTGAATTGGCGACAACATTCTTTATGTTTATGTTATCAATAGCAGCACCCATATTGCTTGTGGGAACGTTACCTCTACTTACCCACAAAAAATACAAACGTTGGACTCTACCGCCAAAGAGTGACGGATCTAACAGTATTTTCTCATTTTTCCATGTTGCATTAACAGGAAAAGAACGCAGTAGCCAAGCACTGTCGGGATAATAGACATACTCCTGCGAAGCAGTAACCTCTTGTGGAATACCCATTAGCACTTCTACAAAATCGTAAGGCGTTCCATAATATTCAAATCCGCCAGCATGCCAGTCAAAACTAAGTTCCATAACGTTGTTTTCAACATTTGAAAAATCAAAATCTCGATATGCCCATACCGCTCCCGCACTGTTTATGGCATACGAGTATTGATTACTAACTCCATTGTCCCCCGAAACGTATAACGATTTGCTTCCGCTTGCTGCGACAGCGTTGCCTATATACCATCCATTGACACACGTATCTTGAATAAGTTCCCAAGAGTTATTTTCCGTTTCGTCTTCAAAACCGTGCGTATATGGCAGAGTTGCGGGTATGCGGAGGGTGCTGAAAGAGCATTTTTCCCAGGCACTTTTGTTTTCTTCGCCACAAACAACGCGCACATACACGTCATACTCGGTGTATGTTGTCAAGTTTTCCAAGACAATTTGTGGAATATTATCTACAATTGTTATGTTAGACGCTTGCTGCACATCAAAGCCTGACACGCCATACGCAACCTCCCATTTAACTTCATTTCCGACAGCTTTGTTCCATGATATTTTTGCAGCATTAGAGGCAAAGGAGTCCACCCATACTTGATTTGGAGGCAGACAACTCGCATTTTCCACACGGATATTACCTACACGTATAGTACTGTATGAATGACTCGGATCTTGAGATGACTCCGCATAGAAAGCGATAGCAATTCTCTCACCTTGAGGTAGTGGAACAGTGATTGTGGATTTTGCTGTGGGGATGTTCGCAAATGCGTAATTGCCCTGTCCGTCGTTGCTCCAAATAATAGCGTTCTCTTTCTTCCACGTTGTACCGCCGTTTGTAGAAATAAGCACCATGAATTTATCATCCAAATCTTCCAAGTCGGGCTGTTGCTGCTCGTTGTCGCCTGTCACGACAAGGTCAAAATATAAAGTCGGAGCAGCTAAAGTCGTAATATCAAGCGGGGGACTTATAAGCCACGTATTGATTTCGTCCCAATATACCCTCATTTTAGCATGACCGCCGGGCAAGCCAAAATTATCGTAGCCACCCCATTCCCAAGCTTCGTCTTCTGCCCAATGGAGTGTTGCGCTTTGGGCGAAAATTTCGTCTGCCCAGCCCTCCATATTCTTCCAACAACCGAGCATGGTGTTACCGGTAAAGGAAAAACTGTTGGCAGTAGGAAAAGTTTCTGTAAAAGGGGCTGCAATAGAAGTACAGAGCGTTGTAAAACTAACGACCTGCTGCCAAGAGGAGGTGTCGCCCACTCCACAAATGCTACGCATATAAATCATATATCCTGTGTTGGATTGTAAATTGGTGATTTGGCAAAATGTATCTGTAATGGTGGCAGGATAGGAGCCTTCTTCTTCCAAATTTGGTAATACTACGCACCGTATTTGCCAGCTTGTGCCTGCTGTTGCCGATGTCCATGTTAGCGAACAGGAATTATTATAGACATCAGTTGTAATTTGTTGCGGAGCGAAACAGCTTGGTATCTGACAGGTGTTTTGATATGGGTACACACGAATACCGGCATTTACATTCATCATGCTAAAGCCGACATCTTCTCCCCAACTTGTTGTAATAGTAAAATCACATTCTTCGTCATAGCTGCCTTCTTGCCAACAGATATAAATTAAGCCTTTCGGCAAATATATTGTGTCGGTATCTCCTGAAGAACCCGCCGCAACAGTTACTCCGTTGATGTATTGTTGATTCTCATCAAAGAAATATAGAACTGCACCATTCCAGCCATCGCCGTAGTCGTCTGTCATTTGGCAGATAAGATAGCAGCTGTCTGACTTTGTCGCGGAGGTGGCTCGAATAGGTGCTCTCGCTGCTGCTTTTGCGCTTCTGATTGCGGCTGTCAGTTCCTCTTTCGACGGTTGAGGTTTTACTTCTGCCTTTGTTTTTGACGGTTTTTCTCTTGGTGATATGCTCGACAACTGAGCGAATTGATTGTGCTTAACGGACTTTATCGCTGTTGTAACCCTTGTTGGAGTCGCCCAAAGGCAACTTGCCAATCCAAATAATAGAAAAAGAATGATTGTTTTCTTCATGGTGTATGTTGTGTTTGTTTTATTTTTTGTGAATTGTCGTAGGATATACAATTTTTATTCCGGGAAAATATACCCTCAATTGATTACTTAAAAACTCGCCTGAAAATAATTCATATTTGCCAAATTTTCGAGGTAATGGTTTTGTTAAAATTTGCTGTTTAGTTTCTGTATATATAGCGGTTTTATCACCTAAGCACCCAGAAGCAAGAGAGTCTAAAATTTCAATATAGTTCCCTTGAATATAGCCCACTTCAATATAATCCAACGATTTCGGGCTTATTAATTCAAATGTATAAGTTCCACCAACAATTTGAAAACCTATTAAATTGTAATATTCTTTATATATTTCATTCGCGTCCAAAAATACAAACATATCAATTGAGGTATCTGCCACTATCGTATCTGATACAGGATGGTGAACATATTGTTTCTTTAATTCAGGATCATTGCTGTCATGAAAATACCGATTGTATATGTCCATATAGATGTTATTCAGGTCAAAATATATTCGAGGCAATGTATCATACGCATTAAACCAAAAAAATCCCAGTATATTGTTTGGGGTGCTTTCAAAACCAATCGTATAACATTCTTTAGAATGGTTATAGAAATCAGGAAAAGGGACGTTGAGTCGAGATACAGAATATCTGTGTGCAGGAGTTATCATGGGAAATTCAGATGTTCCTCGCGCAACCTTTAAGAAGTATAGTGGATTATCGGACAAATTTTTATAAGTAATGTGCAAATACGCAGGATGTACATTAGTATCGCTTAATTCATTAAAGTGAAAGCCTAAATGATTTCTCCATTCCACAGAAAATTCTACAGAAACATCTTGCGCTCCCAACCGACATACGAGAACAAAATAACAGAGTAATAAAATATATTTTTTCATACGTTTATAAATTGTTTTTAATAGGTCGCATGGAACTCGCATATAAACATTTATTTACATGATTGTTGTTCGCGACTCGGCAATGTAAGCAATCTTCCATTGCTCTCGCTGCTCCAACAATTGTCTTTGGGTGGCAACGTTTGTCATGCTCGTTTCATGATATATGTTGTGTTTAATCTTTTCAATATTACCAAATTATTATGTAATCAATAAAATCTTCTAACGAATATTCTTTCAAACCATTAGCTGTATTCCTTATACCCCAAATTTTATCATCTTTCATTGCAATATATGTTTTGAATACCCCTATACAAAAAATAATATCTGCTTTTTTTTCAAGAAGCAGTTTTACAAGGGGAAGATCATCGAAACCATAGATAGCACCTCTCCAAGCATAAATAGATCTGGCAGATCCCCATGATAACAATTGACCGTTAGAATCACATATATATGTTTCGGTAAATAAATAATTTTGTGTTTTTAACGACCTTCGCCAAGAAACATTGAAAAAACGGGGCTGTAGCCTGTATAAAAAAGACAAATCTAAAACCTCTGATTTTTTGATGTCATTATTGTATTTGAACACAATAATGTTAAATTGTTGTAATTCTTGCATTTTGGAGAGAACAGAGTCTTTCTTTATTAGACTGGTTATCCTGTTTTCCAATGCATAAACATCTTGTCTTATGCCCCAAACATCTATCATCTCTTTTCCCTTTTGTGCAAAAAGAGAACAGTTTAAAGAGGCTATAGCAACTACTGCCAAAAATATTTTTTTTAATACCATATTCTTACATTTTATAGACAACAATTAACAAATTCTTCTAATGAATATTCCTTGTATCCATCTTTAATGTAGTCCAAAACCCAAATATCCTCATCTTTGATCATAAAATATACCCCTAATCGTTCCCCCATAAAAGAAACATCTATTTTTCGCTTACTAAACATTTTTACAATAGCAACATCATAATCACACATATAAGTAATGGGTTCCCAAGCATAAAGCCTTCTGGCATCTCCTTTTGCTAATAATCGACCATTGGAATCACAGATATACGTCATCGTTGCCAGATATAAATATTTTTGTTTCTTTTTGAGCGAATGTCGTGGAGACAGATTACAATAAGTTGGACGTAATTTATACAAAAAAGATGAATCTAAATATTCGGATTTCTTGATACTATCACCGACATATCCTAACCAAAAAACATGAAATTGTTGTAATCCTTGCATTTTGGAGAGAACAGGGTCTTTCTTTATAAGACTTGTTATCCTGTTTTCCAATGTGTAAATATCTTGTCTTATGCTCCAAACATCTATCATCTCTTTTCCCTTTTGTGCGGAAATATAGCCGCCTAAACAAGTCGTGATGGTCAATGTTAAAAATATACGTTTAAATATCATATCAATTATTTTTAAGGTCCTATATAAAAAATGGCAGATGCATCAAATATACGATAACTTGGCATACGCACAACACTGCCATACACAGGATCCATTACGTAGTACAAAATCTTTTGTACAGCAATGCCATTGTGTTTGGTTATTGTTTTTTGTACAATTCGTTGCATTGCTACAGTGTGTCCAACATCGGTATTACTATTCGTAAGACTAATACCAACCCTTATCCCATTCCGCATATTTGACAATATTTTGTCGGCAGAACCGACATCTGGTCTCTCAGGATTCACCTTATGACCGGAATATTCGCCATATTTGACCCAAGTATCTAGTCCTGGCAACGGTTTGTCAAGATCTGGCTCAAGCTTCAAAAGTTCTCTAACTTTTCCTTGCGACATATTTCCTCCAAAAGACCTATCAACAGCCTCTATAGTAGCGGGAAGACAATTTTTGTCACCGATTTGTCGTACTGATGGGATTTTCTCGTGCTCAACCAATATTGTCCTTTCAACAGTTCTAGCTCCATGCCAAAAATTTTTTCCAGCTCCTACGGCATCTACTCCACCTGAAATTCCTCCTAACAATCCGCCGGAGGCAGCACCTATAAGCCCGCCTAAAGCTCCTTGCCCTAATGCTTGCCCAAAATTTTGGCCTGACAATAAAGCATTGCCAAAACCTGCGGTGAAACCACTTGCAAGTCCTGATGAAGCCCCGATTGCAGCACCCGCCCAAAAACCGCTTGTACCAACGGCACCTGCAACACCCACGCCCACAATACCACCCAAAAATCCCGCAGAACCGCCAATCAACCCGCCACCAATTATATACTTAGTCCAGTCCCAAAAACTTGTAGCACCCATATTTCCCGCCATTTCCATACCTGACATGGATCCGATAATGCTACCTGCTATAGCGGCAAAAAGAATCGGTGCCCAAACGAACTCCCCATTCGGGTCGGAGTACATCAGCGGGTTGTTTAGACCGTAGCTGTAGCGGTTGAAGTTTTGACTCATTAGTGGCGACTGCACGTATGGGTCAGGACTTAGAAAACGACCTGTTATGGGGTCGTATAGCCGTGCATTCATGTTTATAAGATGAAACTCGTCTAAGTGCTCCTGCCCGCAATAACCACGCTCTATAAGCGGGCGAACGCGGTACACCTCTGCCATAGACAGGACAGGATATACATCACCCGTTTCTATAAATCCTTCAAGCCTGAAAGTAGAAAAAAAAGCGTTTCGCTGCCCCCAAGCGTCGTAACCGTAAAACTCCCACCCACCACTTTCTTCTTCGACAACCATATTGATACTACCCATATAATCCGTTACAAGATAGTGCATTTTTCTATTACCAAAACCATCAGTTATTGATACCGCTTGCCTGCCTTCCGGCGTAAAAATATAACAGAGTTGCTCTTTGAGTACTCCATTCTCAAACATCATTTCATAATCGCCACTGTAATATTTTTCGCGTATTTTGTTGCTATCCGTATTTTCATAACGCGAATATATCCGTTCATAGAGAGGATTATAGTCAAACTCCATACTCAACGTGCCTGCTTTATTCACTATTGTTGCAGGACGATGAAACGGATTATGAGAAATATTATAACCCGATAAATAATATGTTGAAGCTATTTGAGAATTGTCGTCTATAATTGCCTTTGCGAGAGCATGAGGGCGAATAGCATTATACTGATAAGATAAAAAGCCTGTTTTTTTTATAATATTACCATTGGGAGCATAATCAATAAGCGTTTCTTTTGGCACACCAAGTGTAATATTTATTCCTCCACCGTCCCCTATATTTTCGCCATACTTTTGGCTTGTTACGGAACGTAAGCGATTATGAACATCGTACGTAAATGTTTCACCAATGCCTGTTGTTTGATTTATTGTAACAAAACTTGAAATTTTACACGTGTGTACGTTAAGTTGGCTCGTACCTTGTTTATAGGTATGGGTATGTGTCAGGGTTACAGGATTAAATGCACTCCAGGAGCTGACATTTTGCGATATACGTCTGCCTAACTCATCGTAAGTATAACGGTTAAATATAATTCGCCCTACTGCTCCTGAACTTTCGGATATCACAAGGTCTTTGGCATCTACACCTAACATTGAAGACAGTATTTGCCCGTTAGCATTTTCTTTCCCTTTTTTCCAGATAAGACTTCTGTCAATATTCGTCAGGCGTACTAAATCGCCATAAGTATTGTCATACTCATATAACACACCAAACCCATTTGGGAACGTTTTTCTACTAACACGTCCATAGCGGTCATGCGTATAAGATGTACGCATATTTACGGTATCTATTGCATTTTCCGTCCATAACAAATCCCCAAAATCATCGTAACCATATTGTACAGATGTACCATTGTCCATCGACACTTTTCGTATCTGTCCCTTGCCACCACCTGTCGTTTCATACTCATACGTTATATTTGCCTCGCCCTGTTGAGTGGCAATCCTGTCTAAATAATCATACGTGTAATTTGTAACAATACCATTTGCCTCTTTTTTGGATAGCTGCCTGTCCCTGTCGTCATAAGTATATTCAACACGTCCCGCGTCAGGATCTATCAGTGCCGTTTGCCTGCCATAAATGTCGTACTCCATCTTCACTTCGTCCCCCGCACTCTGAATGGAAGACGGCTTGCCAATATGGGCATACGTATATGTAGTTGTTATTTTGTCCGAACCGTCTATCGCACTTTCCTCAATTTTTGTTACATCTCCTGCTGAATTTTTCGTTTCAACTCTCTTAGAACCCATTCCTGGGTTAGTTACAGTTGTTGTTAAACCGCTGTAAGAATAGTTTTTTTCCTGATCTAAAATTTTCTCTTGTACGATACGACTATACTTATCGTACGTAAATGTTTTCCATGCCGATTCACCGTTGTCAAAGTACGGCAAACTCTCACGAGAAACTCTGCTTAAATCATCATACTCTGTGCGCATATTTACCCACCCATCTCGCGTTTGCGTACGAGTTCCAAGTGTCCGTCCGAGTTTATCAATATAGGTGATCTGTCTTGTACCGGGCATTGTAATAGTCGTTTGCGCCATATAGGAGTTCGGCGGAACATTTTCGTCAGTTAGACTGCAAACATTGAGTTGATACTGCGATTGTACGCCATAAGGATCTGTTTCTTTTGTTAGACGACCGTAAACATCATACTCGTATTGCCACGTCTTGCCTTTGGAGTCTTTTTGTTGCAGTAATAATCCTCTGTTATCATATTTATATGTCACCGCCCCAAGCGTATCACGCTCCTCTTGCAAAAAGCGACTGTCAGAAGTATAACTGTATTTTTTGCTTAAACCATTTTCTATTTCTTCTGTAACTAAGCCACGAGAGTTGTACTTATAAAAAACAGAGCCTGTTCGGTCGCGTTTTTCTGTTATGTCGCCCTTGTCATTGTAAAATAGTTCGACAGTATCATTTAGTGCCGTCTTGCCACTATAGCCGACTTTAGTTGTAATCTTTGTGGGAAGACATGGAACACTGCCTACGGCACTCTTGATATAGTCGTTATAGTCGGTAATGGTAAACGCCTCGCTCGCAGTTGTGACAACAGGCACAATAAAGTCATCAAAAATGGGGCGTGTCGTTATTATATATGGCGACACATTTTGCCCCGAACTCGTACCCGAACTCGCAGAAGATGAGCCTGAAATAGCAATATTTCCAAGTTGCGACCTTTTTTCTTCCCTCACAATATTGCCATCGTAATCGTAGGTATAGTTATATTTTTCCGAGTGGTTAGTGAGGGCATAATATATTTCTCTTGATGAAAGAACAGGATAGTTTATGTATCTATACCTGTTTTCATTATCACCACCAAGCGAACTGTATTTAATTGTTTCTCTGTTTAGCACGTCTATATCTACTCTCGTTATATTTTGACAGGGAAGTAACCTGCAAAAGCCTGCATCCAAATAAAAAGAAGTTTCAATACTTTCACTTGTCAATGGATTGACTTTATAGATGTTAGAAAAGCCGAGAAACCCTTTACCGAGAAGATGTAACACACCATCCTTAAAAGTGTAAGATGTTTCTTCATGCTTTTTTCCGTCTATGGATAGCGATATTTTTCTTGCCACAGGAACATTTCTGACTTTGAAAAGGGGATATTTATGGTTATTGTCATCGGTAACACGACTGTAATCATAGTCTATTTGCCATTTGTGAGAAACATTTTGTCCTACTTCCGTAATACGTTTCTTATCGCTCACTTGAGAAAATTTGACAAGAATAGAAGATTGTTTTTCCCAGCGAACAATGTCGGGATACTCATCTCTACCTATCGGCATCACCCAGTGCTCAACATTATCAACACCTGCAGAAGTGCCCCAATGAGAAAAAGAAAATCTTGTTACTTCATTAATAGCAACAGAAATATTCCTTGAACCGACCATTACAACATCAACTCTTCCATCACCATTCATATCAGTAAAAGTAAGTGGAAATTTCTTTTGATCATAAGAGCCATCCGTATGCAGGAAGTGTGGAACAACAATATCTGCGGTGTGATTAAAAAAAGAACCTGTGGAAAAGTGAATATATAAACCATTTTTGTTCTTATGGATCAAGTCAGCCGTCCCATCGCCATTGATGTCTGCATAGTAGAAGTGTTCTAATTTCTGTTCGGCATTATTGGGAAGAAACATTTTAGAAAACATTGGTTCGAATATATAGTTTATAAAAAACAATGTTTTTTCACCACTCATACCATCATATACGCGAATCTCCACAAAAATACCATCGCTGTTGTCGGTAGCAGGAACATCTCCTGTGCGACACGTTTGTGTGTTCTCAATAATATCTAAACGTCCGTCCCCTGTCACATCTGCCAAAGAAAAACCTGTGAGATTTTTAGAATTATCCACATCGTGAAAAAAATGAGGAAAGTCAAAAGAAGAAGATAAAATTCTATTGTCAGTATTATTCGGTGCAGCAAGACCCTTGTTAAGATAAACATAAACTTTTTTATCTTCACGGTTACTAACAACCATGTCATTAAGACCGTCCCCATTAAGGTCGCCAAAAAGCACTTGATCTTCAAAGACAAGTCTTCCTGTGGGAAGATTTTGTTTTCTTTTGGTTTTCGCTGTGTATGCTAAAGAGTAAGGCTCGGTATCATTGTATTGCGAAAAAGTTCCATCACCATTGGAAAACAATAAATATATTCCTCCTAACAAAACACTTACTAAATCGTCGTAACCGTCACCGTTCATATCAACCAAATAGAACGGATAATCTATTTTATCCTTATTTTTGGGGTGTTCTCCATAATTGCCAAATATATTATTCTCGGAATATATAACATCCCATGATTGAGTGCCTGTGGCGTTATTAGCTTTACCCAACCATACTCGAACAGTACCGTCTTCGTACCAGACTCTATCAGCCAACCCGTCACCATTAACATCACCTATCCGAAAAGCATTGCAGTTTTTTTCGTCATAGCCTGTCACACCCAAAGAAACAGTCTGGTCGATGAAGTCATGGTTGCCACTATTCAAACCACTCCATGTAAATGTTACAGGACGATAAAGTTTGCCTGTAGCAGTGGCGCGATCTATTTGTTTTAATAATGGTTCGTAACGTGTGGTGAAATCATACGTCAGGGAATAGCTGTACTGCAACGTATCACGAATAAAAATCTCAATCTTGTTTAAGAGCAAGGTGTCTTTAATTTTACTGCCAAATTGATAGCCGTATATTTCAACAGGACGATTTTGATAATGAAATTTCAAAAGACAATCACCGTTATTGGAAAGTTGTCGAAAGTGCGTTGCGCCTGTAATACTTGATGCTCTAAGAATGTTTATTTGATTATTTTGACCTGAATAGCGAATGTTTTCAATATAAACAGCACCCGCTACCCGCTTGTAAGTGTAAGTCATAGTATTGCCATACGCATCCACCACGCTACGCAATAAGTATTGCAAAGGAGTACCGTTGCTGTGAAGCACGAGAGCATTATCTGTTCCGCCGTAATAAAGTTTTGTTCCATCTTTTTGCGTTATAACAAAATAAGGTTCAGAAGATTTATCAACATACTGTATCGTGAAAAAAGAGGGCTGTTCTTCGGTTTCGTAGAGAGAACCGTCTGCCCAATAAATATTACGGCTGTCAAAAGTTCGCAATCGAACTCCATCCAGCGCAAGTCTGTCCTCTGCAGTTAAAGAAATCCCTGCTTGCACTCCGTCATAATATATATTTCTGCCACAACGAGTAATGGCAGACAAGCCAGACAAATGGAAATCTAATCCCGCAACACCTCGTCCGCTTTGGCTGTTATACACCAAAGAAATCTGTGGCTGCGTGGAGCGAACGCCTTTTGGTACTTCGATAGGAAAAGTATAAGTGGCTGCACCGGTGGCACCCACGCTCAAACTGCCAGACATGGACATTGGGTTTAACGGTGTGCTCGGCTGAAGCGAACTGTCTTCAATAATCGGTGGAAGAACAATTGGTGGAAAAACAATTGGCGGATTTACGACATCAGGGCTGGCAATTCCAATAGTTATTTCCAAGTCCGGTAAATCAGGAATTACCGCACCTGTGACAGCAGGCCTCCCAATGATAGACCTTCGAGATGTTGTGTCAATAGTGTCGCTGTTCTGCCCCACAAGTTGAGACAAACACACAGCAACCCAAAACAAGAGTGCTACCCATCGACGTACCATAATATTTTATTGTTTTAGGATTTCCCGTACTTAATGTGGTGCTCTCGACGTGAAACCCATTTGTTATTGTTTCAGGATTTTCCACACTCTACTATCACCACCTCGACGTAAAATTAATAAATACATGCCGCTTTTAAACGAACTTAAATCTATAGAAAACTTGCTGTTATTTTGAAATGTACCTTGCCTCAAAGTTTTTCCCTGCATATCAGATAAACTCCACATAATATTATCTTTATCCGACATATTATTGCTCGTACTCATCCATAACAATCCGCGTGTAGGATTAGGATAAATCACGACATCAATATTACCAAAAGTTTCTGTTTTTTCTTCGGAAGCGTCATAGACAGAGTCGATAGAAGATTTTGTCGGAGCAGCATTAAATACTATAATATTTTTCTCAATAAGATTACCTGATTCATCATATTCATAAGAGATAGTACGGCTTTGAGCGTACAGAACAGCGACAGGGGCAAAAGACAAAATGCCCGCAAGGAGAAATTGTTTACACATGATGGCAGTGTTTTTTGAGCGTTAAAGTGAATGACGATGCAAATGTAGAAAAAATTTCGAACTTTTTTCCCATCTTATGAGTAAAACTCTATCAGTCCCTCAGGTGCTTTGATGTGGAATATCTTTGACTGTCTGTCGAACGACACAATAAATTCATCTATCAAAGGTATAAGAATTTCTTTGTTTTGTGGCGAAATAATAGATATTACAGGTTGCGGACCGTTATCTATAACTTCCTGCAACACGCCAACTACCCCATCCTTTTCATCAATAACGGAACATCCTTTTAATTCATGAAAATAAAACTGATTACCCGAAAGTGGTGGCAACATCGAAAGTGGTAGATGAAGCTCCTTTCCCTGTAATAACACGACTTCTTCGGGGGAAAGACCTGCAAAAATAATTGTAGAGCGTGTGGGCGTAATTGTTATTTGAGATATTGAATAAGGGACCAAGCCCTGCGAAGTCAAAATAAAAACCGACTTCAACGAAGCATATTTTTGGGGGTCATCAACATCCAAAAAAATATTCATTTCCCCCTTATATCCGAAAGGTCTTCCGACTTTTCCGAGATAAAAACAGTCTTTAGTTGTCATTGGCTTATGATTGAATAACACATCTGCGACTGTCAGGTTGAGCCGAGCGTTCATATATACTTAATCCAAAGCAAGGTACTACCGAAAGTAGATGTTCGAGAATTTCACTCTGAATACGCTCGTATTCTTCCCAAACAGTTGTTGTCGCAAAGCAATAAATTTCAAGCGGAACACCCATATCGTCTATATCCATTTGACGTACCATCAGCGTTGCGTCTTTTGAAATATCATTTCGTTTCCACAGATACCACTCTGCATAAGAACGGAAAAATCCTATATTTGTTTCCGCGTCATCATCACACTCTGTATCTTCCAAAAATTGGGACAACTGTTCATTATTTCCAAAAAGCACTTTTTCGTTAAGTCGCACAATCGTAGTGATGTCAATATTGAGTACACGCTTTATCCGTCTCATGCCGCTTTCCTGCATTCCGCGCCAATTTATGACAGCTTCCGAAACAAGAGTATATGCAGGTATTGTCACAATTGTATTGTCGAAATTGCGAACCTTTACTGTTGTGAGAGTGATGTCTGTAACGTTTCCGTCCGCACCGTATTTTTGTATCGTTATCCAATCGCCAATACGTACCATATCGTTAGATGACAGTCTAAATCCTGCAACTAACCCTAAAAGGGTGTCTTTGAAAATTAGCATTAATACTGCCGAAAGTGCACTCAAACTTCCAATAAGTACCATCGGGCTTTTATTGAATATCAACGAGAGAATTACAATTATTCCAACGCTGTAAACTGCAAGCGTAACAAATTGCATAAGCCCTTTTATCGGACGCATTTTTGCATGCCCTTTCCTTGCTTGATATTCTGCAATTGACCAAATTAACGAGATAATGAAAAGGACAAAAATATAAACATTACAAATTGAAAGCAGACGATGGAAAAATATTTGCCACGCGGAAAAATCAGAGAAAATAAGAGGGCTTGCTTTGAAAAAAGCAACCGTAACAATAAAATAACAGGCACGTTTAATAACTTTCCGTCTGATGAGAATATGACCTATAGGATTTTTCCACGTTTTGGAAATTTGCTTAACAGTGCGAGTTATAAGAAAATATGCAACCCAATAAAGCGCAACACCTACGCACAATGCAATGGCAAAAACAACAAGGGCAAACAATATGCTTGCCCATATCGAATTTTCTCCTAATGTCTGTTGAAAAAAATCTTTCAACGATAATAAAATATCACGTGACGTTTCTTCCATAGTTTATTCCTTGACAGCAACTTCCGGGTCAGCGGCTTCAACAGCAGGCTCTGCGACAACTTCTGCAACAGGCTCTGCGACAACTTCTGCAACAGGTTCTGTGGCGGCTTCAACAACAGGCTCTGCGACAACTTCTGCAACAGGCTCTGCGGTAGTTTCGGCAACAGGCTCTGTGGTAGTTTCGGCAACAGGCTCTGCGACAACTTCTGCAACAGGTTCAACCACAGTTTCTGCAACAGGCTCTGCGACAACTTCTGCAACAGGTTCAGCGACAACTTCAACCACAGTTTCTGCAACAGGTTCTGCGGAAACTTCCGCCGCAGGTGCTTCTTCCGCAGCTCCCGTCAGTTCGGCAGTCTTCTTTTTCGCTACTTTTGCAGCAATCACTTCACGAACTTTCGCCTCTGCTGCAAGACGACTCTTGTTCTCCTCGCGAGCTTTAATATCTTTGTCCGAAACAACTTTTTGAATTTTAGCCTCTTTATCGGCAACCCATGCCTCAAACTTTACCTGTGCCTGTTCTACAGTCAATGCCCCTTTGTCCACACCACGAAGCAAATGATGTTTAAGCATTGCACCTTTCGTGGAAAGTAGTGAACGCGCTGTGTCGGACGGTTGCGCACCATTGCGCATCCATTTTACTGCCTTGTCCACATCAAGTTCGACAGTCGCAGGGTTCGTCATCGGGTCATAAGTTCCAAGACGTTCAATAAATTTACCATCTCTCGGTGCGCGGCTGTCTGCTGCTACAATATGATAAAAAGGCGCATTCTTCTTACCAAAACGCTGTAATCTAATTCTTACTGCCATAATAATTTTATTTTGCGGGACTTCAAAAGTCCCATAGTTTGTAGTTAATTGCGATTTCCAAAAAACCGCCGTTTCTTTTAAAGGCTGCAAAGATAGTGATTTTTTGTGAAACAGCATGACAAATGTTGTTACTCAAAGGCAAATATTCATTGGCAAATTCCACACGACCTATTCGCAACAATTTATAAACGCATGAAAATAAGTTATTTGCAGAGTATCGGACGATTGCAATTTTGTCAAGTCAAAATAATTTCATACTTTTATAAATTATTGAGATGTAAATGAAGAAACTATTACTCATATCGGCAAATACTTTTCGAGATCCATATCCTGTCTATCCACTTGGGGTAACGTATCTGAAAACATATTTGCTGCAGACACTACCTGCATTGGAAGTCAAAATTTTTGACTGCAATATGAGTACGCTCGAAGATCTTTCTGTTATCGTCAGGAGCTTTGACGTTGTCGGAATTTCGTTTAGAAATATGGACGGAGCAAATTCTCTTGATTCTAATACATTTTTAGATGGATATAAAAAAATCGTTGATGTTGTGCGCTCCGCAAGCGACAAACCGCTAATCATCGGTGGCGCGGCATTTTCGCTTTTTCCTGAAATTTTTATGCAAGAGTTGCAAGCCGATTACGGCATTGCTGGAGAGGGCGAAGAAAGTTTAAGACAATTGTTAGGAATACTTTTGAATGACAACAATGCCGCCGACTTCACATCTATTGAGGGACTTTACTGCAAAAAAAATATAAACGGCACAACTCCGCACAAATGCTATCTGTCGTCCATTCACGCGCAGTTCGACAGCACACTCGCCGACTACTATTGGAAAGAAAGCGGCATGCTCAATATTCAAACCAAGCGTGGCTGTCCGTACCATTGTGTCTATTGCTCATACCCCATTATTGACGGCAGAAAAGTACGCACACTCGACCCTGACCAAATCGTAGAAAATCTCTTGCAACTGCGTAGAGATAAAAATATTTCTTACATATTCTTTACTGACTCCATCTTCAATATTCACAATGATTATAACGTTGAACTTGCTGAAAAAATAATTCATTCTAACTTAAAAATTTCGTGGGGAGCATATTTTTCGCCCCATAATCTAACCGATGAGTTATTGAAAATTTTTAAGATGTCAGGGCTTACCCATATTGAGTTTGGCACGGAGAGCCTTTGTGATAAAACTCTCGCAAGTTATGGCAAATCATTTAATTATAGTCAAATATTGAATACGTCTGAACTTGCCTTAAAACATAATATTTTCTATTCGCATTTTCTCATCCTTGGCGGTGTTGGCGAAACGCAGGACACACTGAACGAAACAATAGAACATTCAAAAGATTTTCGATATACGGTGTTTTTTCCTTTTGTAGGTATGCGTATATATCCGAAAACACAGTTACAACAAATTGCTCTTAGTGAGGGAATAATTTCGCAGGACGACACTCTTGTTGATTCCAAATATTACCTGATGAAGGATTTCGATCTTGAGGACATTCGACAGAAAGCACTTGCCACAGGCAAGGCGTGGGTGTTTCCCGACAATCATGAGAACGATGAATTAATGCGACATTTTCGCTTGAATAAAAATAAAAAAGGTCCAATATGGGAATATCTGCGCAAACCTTAATTCCACAGCGTCCGCCTATCGTAATGATAGATACTTTTCACGGTATCACTGACGGACATTCGTACAGTTCGCTTCAAGTGCTTGAAGACAATATATTAGTGAAAAACGGATTGCTTGTAGAAAGTGGAGTGATAGAACATATTGCTCAATCGGCTGCTGCCCGCGTTGGATATTTGGCGCATTTGCAAAACGTGGCTCCACCTGTCGGCTTTATCGGCTCTATTGATAATTTCAAACTGAAACACCTGCCCAGAGTGGGTGATACACTTTTCACACGCATTACCGTAGAACAGGAGTTTGAGAATATCACACTTATTTCTGCCGCCACCGCCATAGCCGCCACATTTGACGAACAAAAAGTTATCGCTACCTGTCAAATGAAAATCTTTCTGCAACGCGACTAACTGCAACGCGACTGAAAGGCTACATTCGCAAATAAGACTACATTCGCAAATAAGGCTACATTCGCAAATAAGAAATTATCAATACCTGTCAAATCAAAACGCGACTAAGATTAATACCTCGCACTGACAGCTTCCCAATCAACTATATTCCAGAAATCAGCAATATAGTTAGGGCGAGCATTTTGCCTGTCAAGATAATAGGCGTGTTCCCAAACGTCAATAACAAGCAGTGGCTCTTTATCGTTGCGCAAAGGATTGTCGGCATTGGATGTCGAAACAATTTCAAGTTCATCTTTTTCGTTCGTCACAAGCCACGTCCATCCTGAGCCGAAATTACCTGCGGCAGCAACGGAAAATGCTTCTTTAAATTTTTCAAACGATCCCCATTTTTTGACTATGGCTTCGAGAAGCTCTGTCGCAGGCTCATTATTAACCTCTGCGGCAGGCTTCATACAATTCCAATAAAATGTATGATTCCACACTTGTGCGGCGTTATTAAAAAGACCTCCGCCCGCATTAAGCATAATTACTTCAAGCGAAGCGTCTTCAAATTCAGTTCCTTCTTTTAATTTGTTAAGATTGTCCACGTATGCCTTGTGGTGTTTACCGTAGTGGAATGAAAGGGTTTTCTCGGAAATGAATGGCTCTAAAGCATTGAGCGCATAAGGAAGTGGCGGAAGTTCAAACGTTTTCATAGCTGTATTGTTTTTTACGTAATATTACGAAGTTACAAATAAATGAAGAAAGAATATATTTTGCTCTTTAATAAAAATTTTGTACCTTTGCCGTCCCTTGCCCAGATGGTGGAATTGGTAGACACGCTACTTTGAGGGGGTAGTGCCGGCTTCGGCATGCAAGTTCGAGTCTTGTTCTGGGCACGATTAGACCGGTCGAAATGCCGGTCGCATTGTTTCAAGCGGATTAAGCCCAAGTGGCGGAATTGGTAGACGCGCTAGTTTCAGGGACTAGTTTTTGCAAGAAAGTGCAGGTTCGAGTCCTGTCTTGGGCACATAACAATTAAAACAAACTATGGCAAAGGAAAACGAAAAAAAAGATGTTTTTATTAACATCGAAGCAATCGCCTCGAAAATCACGCGATTTTTTGAAAAGAACAGTAAAGTTCTTTATTACGTCGTGGGAGTGATTGCAGTGCTTGTTGCAGGGTATTTTGGTGTAAAATATCTCTACATAGCACCACAGGAAAAAGAGGCATCCGTTGAAATATTTTATGCGCAGCGTTACTTTGAGGCAGACTCCCTTAACACCGCCCTTAACGGAGACGGTCAGCATCTTGGTTTTATAGACATTATAGACCAATACAGCCTTACAAAGCAGGCAAATCTCGCAAAATATTATGCAGGTATTTCTTATCTTAAACTTGGTCAGTATCAAGATGCGATAGATATGCTTTCGGCGTTTAGCACAAGTGAGCCACTCGCTTACATCTTATCTCATCAGGCACTTGGTGACGCTTATCTCGAACTCGGCGAATTCGATAAAGCCATAGCAACATATCTTAAAGGAGGAAAAAAATATGATGACGACTACTTCTCTCCTGCTATCTTATTCCGCGCAGGAATTGTATCAGACAATATTAAGTCGTATGATAAGGCACTCGAAATTTTCAAGACTATAAGAGAGAAATATCCACAATCGCAGGAAGCACGTGAAATGGACAAGTATATAGCCAAATGCGAAGCGGCATTACGATAGGATTGTTGATGTCACAAAAAATTAGAAAGGCGCATTGATTTGCGCCTTTTTTGTATATTTGAGAGTCGGCATTTTGCATTTATAACGATACATATATGAAACAGGAAAAATTTGCATTGAATTTAAAAAACATTGCTATTGGTAGCGGTTACAAGGTGGCAGTCATTACTGCGGAGTGGAATCATGAGATTACTTATGCGCTGCGCGATGAATGTTGTTCTACTTTGATAAATTACAGTGTTAAGCCTGAAGATATTCTTCAAGTAGAAGTTCCCGGGACGTTTGAACTGCCTACGGTAGCAGCAATTTTCGCTTCGCGTGAAGATATTGATGCTGTAATATGTCTTGGATGTGTTATTCAGGGCGAAACACGTCATTTTGAATTTATATGCAACGCTGTTGCCAACGGACTGACTAACGTAGGTATTGCTTCAAAGAAACCTGTTATTTTTGGTGTACTGACTACAAATACTGTTGAACAGGCGATAGCTCGCTCATTGCGTAATAATCACGCGAACAAAGGATATGAAGCAGCAATATCGGCACTTAAAATGCTTAAAGCTATTGGATCATGAATAGCGAAAATAATAGAATTGTTTTTATGGGGACACCGAACTTTGCTGTAGGGTGTTTAAAAGCGTTGGTGGAAGCCGATATGAATGTGGTGGCAGTTGTAACAATGCCCGACAAACCCAAAGGGCGCGGGCAAAAAATGCTTCCTTCGCCTGTAAAGGAGTACGCGGTTGCGCAAGGACTTACAGTGCTTCAACCAACGAACTTAAAAGACGAGAATTTTTTGCAGGCACTTGAAGCGTGCAAAGCTCAACTGCAGATAGTGGTCGCTTTTCGGATGCTGCCACGTGCTGTTTGGGCGATGCCACCATTCGGCACATTCAACCTGCACGCTTCACTACTCCCTAATTATCGTGGAGCCGCACCCATCAATCACGCCATCTGGAACGGAGAAAAAACGACAGGAGTAACAACGTTTCTCCTCGACGACAATATGGACACAGGTGGTATTCTCTACCAAAAAGCAATACAGATTGATGACAGCGACAACGCGGGCACTCTGCACGACAAACTTCTCAATATCGGAGCACCACTTGTTGTAAAAACAGCGCAAGACTTGTTCAGCAAAAAAATAAAACCACAACCGCAAGCAGTATCACAACCGCAAGCTGTATCACAACCGCAAGCAGCACATCAGCCACAAATCGCAAAATTGCCGACAGCTCCGAAAATCTTTAAGAACGACTGCCTTTTAGATCCACAAAAAACAGCGACAGAACTGCACTTGCAAGTGCGTGCGCTATCGCCCTATCCTGCAGCTTTCGTCTATCTGACAGTTAAGGAAACCGAAGATAAAATTATACTAAAAATTTTTGAAAGCGAAGTAATAACCGCTTTCAACTGCACCGCAAACGACCAAAACGAAGCAAAATCTCCCCTCAACAACGTCCCAAACATCCCCACAAACAACATCAATTTAAAGGCAATAACCTCAAAAAACGACAAAAATGCAGGACAAAATGTTGATTTTTTAAAAAATTATAAACAGGGAAACCTTATTGTTAAAGGCGATGATACACTTTTGTTCGTTTGTGCAAACGACACTTTTTTATCTCTAAAAGACATACAATTATCTGGAAAACAAAGAGTTAAGATAGAGCCATTTTTAAGGGGATTTCATCCTGAAGTATTCTCAAACATTATTGTAGCCCATTGTTATTAACAACTATACAATACCTGCTAAATATAAACGCATTAAAAAATTAATAAAAATTTTTACCTTTGCTGTTACATAATACATTAAAAAAATTAAATTTATGAACAAAGCAGAACTTATTGACGCTATCGCTTCTAAAGCAAAAATTGCTAAAACCGAAGCTAAAAAAGCACTTGATGCTACTGTTGAAGCTATTGGTAACGATCTTAAAAAAGGCAACAAAGTTGTACTTATTGGATTTGGTACTTTTTCTGTTAAGAAGAGAAATGCTCGTAATGGTCGCAACCCGCAGACCGGCAAACCAATGAAAATTGCTGCTAAAAAAGTAGCTCATTTCAAACCGGGTGCAGCCCTTGCAAAAAAAGTGAAGTAATTTTCACAAAAAAAAATGGAAAAACGCTCTCTTGTCGTTCACGACGAGGAGCGTTTTTTTATGCTACGCTCATAAGGATTATACCACTCTAAAAATTCAAAACTATGATGTTAAAAGATAAAGTTGCCATTATTACCGGTGCATCTCGCGGGATTGGCAAAGCCATTGCGCTAAAATTTGCAGGTGAGGGTTGCAACATCGCCTTTACGGATTTGCAGGAAGATGAAAATATGCAAAAACTCGTTGGTGAACTCACCGCTATCGGCGTAAAAGCCAAAGGCTACGCTTCAAACGCTGCCGACTTCGTGCAAACTCAAAATACGGTAGAACAAATCGTTAAAGATTTTGGCAGGATAGACGTGCTTGTAAATAATGCAGGCATCACGAAGGACACTCTGCTTCTGCGTATGACGGAAGCACAGTGGGACGCTGTTATTGCCGTAAACCTCAAGTCTGTATTCAACTTCACAAAAGCAGTACAACCAACTATGCTTAGTCAGCGTAAGGGAAGCATTATAAATATGAGTTCCGTTGTCGGAGTGAGTGGCAATGCTGGGCAAGCGAACTATTCTGCTTCAAAGGCAGGCATTATCGGCTTCACAAAATCTGTTGCCAAAGAGCTTGGCTCACGCAATATCCGCAGTAATGCTATTGCTCCGGGCTTTATTATTACAGAAATGACAGGACAGCTTAGTGAAGAAGTCCGTAATGAGTGGAACAAAATGATCCCTCTTAGACGTGGCGGCACTCCCGAAGACGTTGCAAATACTGCACTTTTCCTCGCTTCCGACCTTTCCTCATACGTGTCAGGTCAAGTTCTTCACGTCTGCGGTGGCTTAAATATGTAACTCCCGTCACAGTATCAGTCTTTCCACTTTATTCTCTCCGTACGAGTATGCAAAATAATTAAAGGAAGACATGGGCTTGGTGATAATCAAGTTCGCTGCTTTTCCCTTTGTTATGCTACCATGAGTATCTGAAATTCCCATTGCATAAGCGGTGTTAAGAGTGGTTGCGTAAAGAACTTCTTCGGGAAGCATATTGTAGCGAATACAACCCATTGAGGCAACGAGCTGCATATTTGGTGACGGTGATGACCCCGGATTACAATCGGAAGCAAGTGCGACAGGCAGTCCGCTGTCTATCATCGCACGTACAGGCGAGAGCGGAAGATTTAGAAAAAACGCTGCACCCGGAAGGACTGTCGGCATAGTGCCACAGGCTGAAGCCCCTGCGCATACACCATAAGATGATTTTAACGCCAAAATTTCTTCATCCCCTATCCTCTCCAAATGATCTACCGACAGTGCGTTACATTTCACTCCCACCTGCACTCCACCCGATATATCAAGTTCGTTTGCGTGAATTTTCGGACGTAACCCATATTTGGCTGCCGCTTCCAGAATACGCTCTGTCTGACCTACCGTAAAAAATCCTTTGTCACAAAAAACATCTATAAAATCAGCTAACCTTTCAGCAGCCACTGCCGGCAACATCTCTTTTATCAAATAATCAACATATTCATCCTGTCGCCCTGCAAATTCTCTCGGAACAGCGTGCGCACCAAGAAATGTCGCTTTAATCGCAACAGGACTTGTTTCCTTTAAACGCGAAATAACGCGCAACATTTTAAGTTCGCTTTCGAGCGACAGTCCGTAACCGCTTTTTATCTCCATTGCACCTGTCCCATACTGCATAGCAATTTGCAGACGTTCAGTCGCGCTGTCGAAAAGTTCCTGTTCGCCCGTATTTCGCAGACACTCCACAGAATTAAGAATTCCGCCGCCTCTACGATAAATTTCCTCATACTCAAGTCCACGAATTTTATCAATCCACTCCTGCTCTCTGCTACCTGCATAGACGATATGCGTATGTGAATCGCAAAACGCAGGAAGCACATATCTTCCGCTCACATCAATAACATCAATACTCATTTCGGGCTTATCGTCCATTTTCCCAAAGTCAGCAATCTTACCGTCTTCAATAAGCAAGTAAGCGTTTTCGATAGTCTTTACTTCGCACATTCCTTTGCCTGCGACAAATTTTACATCAGACTCTACGATGGGCAACAGCCCTTTAATATTTATTATTAACTTCATCTTGCCACAAATTTAAGCAATTTATGATTTTAACCGAAATTCCACATTTTTCGCCGCAACAGCAACATCACTATTTGACATCTTTATTCTTTATGGCAATTCGTAGCTTTTTTATGGCAACTTTATATTTGAACGCAACCGTTGTCGCGGGAATATTAAGAAATTGGGATATTTTCATAAAAGAATAATCACAACTATGCCGCAGTTGCAGGATACGTCTCTCGTCAGAATTGAGAAAAATGCAGTTAAACTTATTAACGAGCAATTTATCTATAAAATCATTTTTTGATTCAATATCCTTTTCTTCTATCATCTTTGTAAGATAGTCTTGCGAGGGTTCACTCCACCCAAAATTATTATAGACATCCGATTTATAATTACTGAATTTTTCTTTTTGACGTTTGTTTATTCTGAGATAATCTTTCAAAACATTTGCTGCAATTCTCATCAGATAATTTGGCAATTTCCCTCTTTCTATGTAAAAGCCAAGTGTATATTGCTTGTGAACAGTTAAAAAGACTTCCTGAACAAGGTCCTTTGCAACAGATTCATTTTTCGTTACAGAATTAAAATAGACAAAAAATTTGTCCTTAAAGTCCATTACTCGCGTAGCAAAATCTTTTTCTTCCTGCGGAATTGCTTCCGATAACGTGTCAATAGTAGTCGCCATAATAATTTTTTTAATGTTAATATTAATTTGCACAAATGTAACTACACATCACATAAATATTTCTTAAAAAAACTTAAATAATCTTAATATTTCTTAAATTTTAACTCTTTTTAATAATATTTCTTAACGCTTCTTAATTTTTCTTTCGCTATTAATCATTAACTTTGCCGAAACTTTATCCATTAAAACTATCTGTGATGAAACGAGCATGGTAAATGTTGCCACCCATTTGCCACCCAGTTGTCACCCATTTGCCACCCAAAAACAACTGTTTATGTGCAAGTTCCATACGACCTGTTAAAAACAATTTATAAACGTATGAAAAAAAAGTTATTCATATCTGCCATCTTATTATTACTTGTCGGAGTGATTAATGCTCAATATAGAGTAGAAAAAATCACCAACAGGCAAACGCAAATTAAAGAACCGCCGCTAAACAGGGGAATATATTACACACTTCCTGCTAATGGATTTGAAGTAAGTATAACAGTCCAAACAACTACTTACAAAAAAGGGATATACAGTCAATACGCCTCAACCTTTCTTGGACTGATGGATTTTATAAGCGAAAATAACACCGTGTCGGAAATAGAAAATGTAAAAATCAAAAATACCGTTATGGCTGATAACAGTCAAGTATTCCATGTTAGAAGTTTTGGAAAAAAAGGGGAATTACCTACCCTTTCATACAGCGAGTATGGAACATTGCTTGGGGTAAATTCTGCCCCCGAAAAAATTGAACGCACACGCCACAACCATCAAGAACCAAAACGTCCATACGTCAAAAAAACAAAAGAGGCACAAACATTTTCTTTTGCAGAAATAAATGTTGAGGATAATTTAGATACAATCATGAGAGAAGAACTTGTGGACGAACAAGTTATAGAGCATACAATCGTAACTTCCCGCACAGTAGAAAAAACTAACGAACAAAAAGCGAAAGAGCTTGCGACACTTATTATCGACAGCAAAAAACAGCGTGCCGCACTTATTTCGGGATATTCGGAAGTCAATTATGCTCCTGAAACAATACGTTTTATGTATGAGCAAATGCTCGCCACAGAAAACGAGTATTTACGCTGCTTCACAGGAGTCTCATATAAAAATACGCACACTTATAAAGTTTTTGTGAATATTGAAGATACTGTTTCCAAATATTCTCTCGGCACATATACGTCAAAAGACGAGCCTCTATATCTGACTGTTGAAAAAGCAACGTCACCCGCCTTACAGATAGAAACTTTCGAAAAAGAGTTTATAGACCAAACGGAAAATACCGGCTTTTTTGTTCGTCTGCCACAAGTAGTTAAAGCCACAATAAAATCAGATAAAAAGATTTTTAAAGAAACCCAACTTTATGTTTCGCAGTGGGGACATATCTATTCCCTGCCTGTAGGGGACTTCAGCATTAAGCTCAACCCCAAAACAGGAGCATTAAAAACTTTATCCAAACGCTAAACGCCAAACCTCGCGTAATCACTGTTAAACATTCGTTGAAAACTTTTTTTCAAAACAATCCCAATAATCTCGAATTTTTGCTATCTTTGCTGGTTGCGTTTTGCATCCCACCTTTTTCTAAACAAATTACAACAACTGATGAAAAAAAATGTCCTTTTTGTTTTAATTGCGCTTTTTGCCACCATGGCTACCTTTGCGCAAAGAACTGTTACCGGTAGAGTAACCTCTAATGATGAGCCAGGAGGGCTACCCGGTGTTGCCGTCACCGTTGACGGTACATCACTTGGTACCACTGCTGACCATAATGGTGTTTTCGTTATAAACAATGTTCCTGAAAATGCCAAGACTTTGAAATTCACATACGTAGGCAGAAAAACAAAAGAAGTACCTATACCGAGTAATGGCGTAGTCAATGTCAAAATGGAACAAGACAACAAAATGCTTGAGGTTATCAACATTGATGGCTATGGCGTTTCTGTAAAGGCAGGTGACGTGGGCGCAGCATCTCGCGTAGAGGGAGAAGTTCTCACGAAAAGAACCGAATCAAACGTTATGAATTCTTTGCAAGGGTCAATGCCGGGCGTTCAAATCAGTACTGCCACAGGTCAGCCTGGTGCTCCTACTTCTGTCCGTATCAGAGGTATTAGCTCTATAAACTCTGGCAACGATCCTCTTTATATCGTGGACGGTGTGCCTATCAGCACGGGCGGATTCGGTATGACATCACAGTCAGACGGTGTGGATCCTCTTTCAACAATTAATCCTGCCGACATCGAAAGCATTTCCACCCTGAAAGATGCAAGTGCGACCTCTATCTATGGCTCACGAGCTGCAAATGGTGTTATCATTATTACTACAAAAAGAGGAAAACAGGGGCAGTCGTCATTTCAGGCTGATGTTAAAATCGGCGTTTCGACACCCCCTTTTGTAAAACGAGCGTTCACAACGGTTAATGTTGCTGATTATAAGACATTTTTAGGAGATTCGTATCTAAACAGTCGTAGGAATGGATATGTCTTGACCTCCGGAGAGTATCACCTTCTTGTCCAAACGCCTGAAAAGATATGGGATGGTATTTATAACAAAAGTTTGATTGATTTCAGAAACGGCAATATGCCGACAGAAACTGACTGGTGGGACGCAGTAACCAGATCAGGCATAATTCAGGACTATTCTTTTTCTGCTAATGGAGGAGGCGACCGTGTAACATACTACGCGTCTCTCAACTATTTCAATAACGTTGGTACTGTTATCGGAACTGATTTTACGCGTTATTTGGCACGTGTGAATGTAGATTATAAGGCTACAAACTGGCTTACTTTTGGTGTCAATCTTTCCGGTGGCTACAGTCAAAGCAATGCCATTACAAATTCGTTAACGTACGCGAGTCCTGTGTGGAGTTCAGGCCAAATGCGTCCAACTGACCCCATTAAAAATCCCGATGGAACTTGGTTTACAGGGTATAATTTAGGGTATAACCCCGTGGCACTTTATTCTGATGAATATCCTGACATAAGGTACAGGCAACAGTACAAAGCACTATTTAGCCCATACCTTCGCATAAATCTTCATAAGAATATTGTATTCCAAACAAAGTTCGGTTTGGACTTTGTAAGTTCCCACGAAAAAAACGTTTGGTCACCTACAGTAAATCCACAGGGAAGGAATATGGGTGGTATTACTCAAATGCTTGACCAGCGTGACGCAACCCTTACTTTGACCAATACCCTTAACTGGATGCCAAGCATTGGAAAAAATAACTTTAATGTATTAATCGGTCAGGAAATTGAGCAATTTGACTATAGCGAAGGGTATTATAATGGTACTACATTTTCAGATCCCTCACTCACCGAAGTGGGCAATGCAGCAAGCAGCGAAGGCTTTAGTGGGGCAGAACATGCTGCTCTATCTTCAGTCTTTCTCAATGTTGAGTACAACTATGACGATCGCTACTATATATCAGGATCTATCCGTGGCGACGGTACTTCCCGTTTTGGTGAAAATAATAGATGGGGACTTTTCTACTCTATCGGTGGTAAATATCGTATATCGGGAGAAAATTTTATGACATCAACTCAAAATTGGCTCAATAACTTAAGTATTCGTGTAAGTTATGGAACGACCGGTAATCAAAATGTCGGCTATTATGTAGCACGTCCATCTTATGGGTCATCAAAATATGGCGGAGGACTTACAATTTACCCAAGCGCACTTGGTGCTCCCGACTTAAAATGGGAGTCCCGTGACAAATTTAATGTAGGTCTTGAATTTAGTATTTTCAATGCGTTAACCGCTGAAATTGACTACTATTATGATATAACTCGCGATATGATATTTGCGGTTCCGTTATCATATTCCACCGGCTTTTCGAGCCAAATTCGGAATATTGGAAAGATGGGAAATCAGGGAATTGAACTTATGCTTAATGCACAGCTACTACAAACAAAAAATGTACAATGGACTGCAAGTTTCAATATTACAACTAACAACAACAAAATCTTAAAACTACCTACAGATGGTCCAATTATCGGTAGTAGCCTTACAAAACTTGAAGTCGGCAAAACAGCTCATCTCTATTATTATTATGAATATGCGGGTGTAGATCCCGCAACGGGACGTCCCCGCTGGTATGACGATAAAGGTGAGTATGTCTATGATTTTACTCTTGCAAAAAGGCGCGACCTTGGCTCCTACGACCCTAAATTTTATGGAGGATTTACTACTCGCGTTAATTTCTATGATTTCGATTTCAGTGTTCAGCTAAACTATTGTTACGGTGGCAAGTTATTTGTGAATGATGTCCGTTATCGTGAAAACGACGGAGCGTTCGAGGATTCCCCCCCGACATATTACGTTATGGATAACCGTTGGAAAAATCCCGGAGATGAGGCGTATGTTCCGGAAATTCGTATGGGTGGCAACAATGGTGCCGAAAATTTCTCTTCTCGTGAGCTTATGGATGCTTCGTATCTTCGTATAAGAAATATACAGTTGGGATATACTGTTCCATCAAGTTTTCTCTCTAAGGCAAAGCTGAAAATGTTCCGTGCCTACATAAGCATTGACAACCTTTATACTTTTACAAAAAATAAAGGAATTGATGCATTTAGAGGATACGATCCTGAAGCAGGACTTGGTGGCACACAAGCTGCGAATTATCCCATTCCTATAAATTATCAACTTGGTGTAAACGTCGGTTTTTAACATTTAATTTAATTCCAATCCTTTATTATGAAAAAGATACATATTTACCTTTTGTCTGCTATTTTATTCGCAGGATTTCTTTCCTGTACAAAATTTCTTGACCGCAAGTCGCCAATGACACTTTCGCCCGAAGATGCATATAATACCGTGGAGAAATGCGGTTACGCCATAGGTGGGTTGATGGACAACTTTACATCCTACGGCTACATAGGTCGCAACTTAACCATTTATGGTGACCTTTTTTGTGACAACGTTACAACGGTACGCAGTCATTCCGGACACTTCTACGATGTGGAAAATTGGAATATTTCTACTTCACATCAGGATGTTTCCACTATTTGGGGTAATTCTTATATTATTGCGGCACGAGCGGTTGACGCTATTATAGGGATAAATAAACTAATAGCAGAGGGAGGCGACATCAAAAGACTTGAAGTGTATAAAGGTGCTGCGCTTTCAATTAAGGTTTATTGCGAGTGGATTCTTGCCCAATACTTTTGTCTGCCTTACAATGAAGAAAACAAAACAACAAACGGCATTATTCTTATTGGTGACTCCAAAATAGGCATTGAGGAGGAGGTACACACATCAAATTTGGGGGACACTTACAAACAAATGGTGAGCGAAATTGACACCGTTATTGCTCTCTATACTCGCAATGATACCAAAATCGTATCATACAACACCTCGCCGAACTGGGCTTATCTTCCCTCATTATCAATGGCATATATATTAAAAAGTCGTATCATGCTTGATATGGGACGTTATGCAGAGGCTATAAATGCCTGCGACCTTGCTCTTAGTTCGATAACAGACAAGAAGATTGTGAGTACTGTTGCTGAATTAAAAGAAATGTACAAAGCAGAAGCTACGCCTACTCCTGAAGAAATTTGGACTGTTTATTTTGATATTAGCACTCAACTTTCCGCTAACGCTATAAATAATTTTTATAGCAGTTACGGTGCATGGATTTCTGAACCTGTGCGCAAACTTTTTTACGAAAAAACACCCCTTCTTTCGGATATTCGTTACGTACTTTATCGTGATACAGTATTGGTTGAAGACAGCGTTTTTTCATTCTGTGGCAAATATCCAAACAAAAATAACGTAAATAATGTACCTATTATGCGTTTGCCGGAAATTTATTATAACAAAGCAGAAGCACAAGCTAAAAGCGGAGATGTCTCCGGTGCCAAAAATACTATTTTTGAAGTAATCAGCAAACGTAATCCATTAGTTACAGATATTGCGGCAATGGAAACAATATACTCCACAGGAAACACAGAGAACGAATTTATTGATTTTCTTTTATCAGACAGGCGTAGAGAATTTGCCGGTGAGGGACTTAGATGGTTTGACTTGCGCAGAAATTCACGTCGTCTCACTCGCGAAATTATAGAAGGAAAGGTGAGTTTCCGTAAAACTTTTACAAACTATCCTTTGAGTAAAACGTGTCTTCCTATACCAAACGCAGAAACAGATACTCGCCAATGGGGAGGCAAACAGAACGAAATATGGTTTAGCGGTTCGCCTACAATACCCCTTCCTTCCGAGGGTGAAGACTACACCGACAAGTATTAATAAGAATGTCTAAAAACAAAAGAATAGAATCTGTAACTTCTCAAGTTGTCGAAGTTGCGGAAGCTATAGAAACAAAGGAAACACCTTCGCCAAAAGAAAACACTAAGTGGTTTTATTTGACGGGGGTGTTCCTGCTTTTGGTATCAACACTTCTAATAATTTCTTTTATTTCTTACTTCTTTACAGGTTATGCCGACTATGATATTATTGTTTCTGGCGCAACGGATGCTGTAAAAAATATTGGCGGAAGTCTTTTTGGAAAACTCGCCTATTATTGTGTTTCCTGCGGATTTGGAATTGCCACATTTATTTTTCCTATACTCTCATTTCTTGCAGGTTTACAGCTACTTAATATCCGTCGGTTCGAGTGGTATTCTCTTTCGATTAAAGGAATAATAGCTGCATTTTGGATTTCAACATTACTTGGAAGTTTCCTTTATAGCGGTTTTTACGGTACGCTCTTTTCGGGTAACGTTGGTATATGGTGCGCTGAGTTATTGGAACATTTCGTTGGTAAAACGGGAACTTATCTTATTCTGTTTTTTGTTTTAGTCGCATTTCTCGCTTTGGGGTATAATTACAGGTTGCATATTCCGAGAAGAAAGACAGTCTTAACAGTGGAAGAAGTTGAGCCGTTGGTTGGTCCTGTTTATGAGCCTGCGCCCGAGCTGCAGGATGATGATGACGGTGATGATGACGGTGGAATTAAAATCATCAACAGACCCGCTCCGACTCCGACTACCATAAGTTCGCGACTTGGGCTTTCGCCAACTCCCGCCACACCAACAGCTCCAGCCGTTGCAGTACAAGCTATGCCTGAAATCAAAGTCCAAACCCATACCGACCCTGCCCCCACAGCCAAAATAGACCACTTCACCGCAGACGAAAAATTCGACCCTACCCTCGACTTGTCAAACTATCAATTCCCGCCAATAAACCTGCTCAACGAATACAAATCGGAACAGATTGATGTCAATTCTGACGAATTAAGAGAAAACCGCGATAAAATCGTGGCTACGCTAAACAGTTTCAAAATAGAAATAAAGGACATAACCGCAACAATTGGTCCGACAGTAACACTTTACGAAATCGTTCCGGCAGAGGGCGTGAGGATTAACAAAATAAAAAATCTTGAAGATGATATTGCCCTAAGTCTATCCGCTCTCGGAATAAGAATTATTGCACCTATGCCGGGCAGAGGAACTATCGGAATTGAAATCCCCAACAAAAATCCCATAATGGTACCTATGCGCGACTTGCTGTTAAGCAATGCCTTTGTCAATAATAAAATGGCATTACCTATCGCGTTAGGAAAAACCATTAGCAATGAGCCTTACGTAGCAGATTTAGCCAAAATGCCACACCTGTTGGTGGCAGGCGCGACAGGACAGGGAAAGTCAGTAGGTCTAAATGCAATCATTGCTTCACTCCTCTACAAAAAACATCCCGCGCTATTAAAATTTGTAATGGTAGATCCTAAAAAAGTCGAACTCTCGCTATACGATAAAATAGAGCGTCATTTCCTTGCCAAGCTCCCTGACTCCGAAGAAGCCGTCATCACCGACACACGCAAAGTTGTGCGCACACTCAACTCCCTCTGCAAAGAGATGGATGCACGTTACGACTTACTAAAATCATCCAACACAAAAAATATCAGTGAATACAACGCAAAGTTCATCAGTCGCAAATTAAGTCCGAACGAAGGATACAAATTTCTTTGCTACATAGTAGTAGTCGTTGATGAATTTGCCGACCTTATTATGACTGCGGGCAAAGAAATTGAAATGCCTATTGCACGTATCGCACAGCTTGCTCGTGCAGTGGGTATTCACATGATTATAGCTACACAACGTCCATCAGTAAACATAATCACAGGAACTATCAAAGCTAATTTCCCCACACGAGTTGCTTTCCGTGTAAGTTCAAAGGTGGACTCACGCACTATCCTCGACACAGGTGGCGCAGACCAGCTCATAGGCAAGGGTGATATGCTCATCTCTACCGGCAACGATATGGTACGCCTGCAATGCGCCTTTATAGATACGCCAGAAATAGAACGTGTCGCGGAATTTATCGGTGAGCAGCACGGATACCCCTCTGCCTACGAGTTGCCCGATATGCCCGAAGAAGGACAGGACGGTGCTCGCAAGACTGTTGCCAACGATGAACGCGACCCACTTTTTGAGGAAGCTGCCAGACTTATTGTGCAAAACGGCTCTGCATCCACCTCAATGATACAGCGCAAGCTCAAGCTCGGCTACAATCGTGCAGGACGTATTATAGACGAACTTGAAGCCACAGGCATTGTCGGTCCCTTTAATGGCAAAAAAGAACGCGAAATCATGATAAAAGACCCCATCGCTCTGGAGCAAATCATCAACCCCACCTCGCCCGCACAAACCCCTGATGAACAAGCGTAACAAACGTTTGCCACGCAAAGACCGCAAAGACCAAAAAAACCGCCAACACCAAAAAAAATCAAACGCATGAAAAACCTCCTAACACTCATCTATACATTTTTCTTCATCACCGCCCTCGCGCAGCCCGCCAAAACAGGCATCAACGACCAACAAGCAAACGAAATACTAAATAAAATCCGCAAGGACATCACAAGCTATAAAAGTCTAAAAATAGACTTCACTTACAATAATAATAACTGCTCGCTTCTTGTGAGCAACAACAACTACGCACTCAACCTGTCAGACCAGCAAATCATAACAAACGGCAAAACACTTTGGATGTATTTAAAAAAAGAAAACGAAGTAAATATCTACAATTATGTCGCTGAAAAAGACGAATTAAACCCACTGCTGGCAATTCAAAATTACGAAAAGAAATATCGTGCAAAATACATTAGAGAGGGCGTGATAGACCTGCTTCCGTTAGACGGCAAAGGCTCTATCTATAAACTCCGTATCTATATCGACAAAGAACTCTCAAAATTTGAAGCCTACGACAAAAGCGGCACAACATACTCCTATTCCGTAACCTCCTGGAAGCCCAATGCCCCTGTCACCGCCTCTGAATTTGAATTTGACCCCAAAAATTACCCCAACATCCTCATCAACGATATGCGTTAGTCAGGCACTTTTGCAATTTGAGGTGCTGGAAATTGTTAATAACTTACACTCGACACCGCAAAATGCAAATGTGCCTAAAATAACAACCGTTGGGTTCGTAATTCGTAATTCGTAATTCGTAATTCGTAATTCGTAATTCGTAATTCGTAATTCGTAATTGATTACAGCTGACGCATTTGTTATTAGTGCATATTGTTTGTACATGTAGTTGCCTTTCGTTAATTGACAATTGACAATTAACAATTGACAATTAAACTACTGTCCTTCGTCAAACATCCTCACACCGCCGCGTAGAGCCATCCTGTCAAAATTAAGTCCCAAGCGCAAGCTCAAGCCAAACGAGAGAGGATGAATTTTGCTGTCACCATACTTG
>JAISPZ010000004.1 GCA_031274555.1 Bacteroidales bacterium
ATGGTGACGAAAGCTGCGGGGCTCACCTCTTCCCATTCCGAACAGAGAAGTTAAGCCCGCTTGCGCCGATGGTACTGCATCTAAAGTGCGGAAGAGTAGGTAGTCGCCGCCCTATAAAAGAGCCTCACAGAAATGTGGGGCTTTTTTTATGTATCTTTGCGATCTAAAACAATTGTATTATGGATTTATTTGAACAAGTAAGTGCTGACATCAAGACGGCGATGTTAGCCAAAGAGCAGGCAAAGACCGAAACTTTGCGTGGAATTAAGAAAGAATTTTTAGAAGCCAAAACAGCCAAAGATGGCGGTGACTTCACAGAAGAAAAAGCGATAAAAATTCTTCAAAAGATGGTAAAGCAACGCAAAGAAGCAGCCGACATCTACAAGGCTCAAGGTAGAGAAGATCTGTACAAAAGAGAAATGGAAGAAGTGGGCTATATTACACCATATTTGCCACAAGCCTTATCTCATGAGGAGATAGAGGCAGCAATAAAAAAAGTTGTTGCGCAAGTTGGAGCTACGTCTGTAAAAGATATGGGCAAGGTTATGGGTATCGTATCCAAAGAATTGGCTGGTAAGGCAGAAGGCAAAACAATTTCCGAAATTGTTAAGACTCTGTTGGGGTCGTAATTTCAGGATCAATAATTGCAAATTGCGCGGTTTTGTTTCAACAGTATATCCTTTTCCGTGAGGTTTTGGCGAGGGCGATTTTCTATGCGAGCAAAAATAGACTCGCGTCTATCCATCAAGACTCTTCCCCATCTATCGGGCGAAGAATCTAAAAACATACCAAAGTTGTGCTTATCATAGTGCAAATATTGAATGTCTGTATAATGTCCCAAGTCGGGGTCAATGGCTTGCGAGAAGGGGGATTTCGACCATTCTTGGTCGTACTCAAAAGAAAAAATTTCTTTGCCTCGCGAAAACGAAGCGTATAAAGTGCCTATCAGTTGGGGTGTTTTTAGATGCTCCCAATCGGCGTAAACATATATTTCTTTTGGACCTGCTTTGCGCTTAGCTTTCTGCGCAGTCGTGCCAACTTTATGTCTTCGCCTAATCCTTCAAGGATTTTAGTTAGACGTGGCAGTAATGGAAATTTGGTTTGTACCATAATGTTTAATATCAAGTACAAATACAGCAAAAATGTTTTAAATATCAAACATTATATAAATAAATTTGTCAAAAAAAAGTTTTTAGTATAAAAAAGTGAATGGGTATGGAGCGAAATCAGTGAATGGGTATGACCGAATTATGCATCTGATTGATGATTTGCTCTTCCATTACGCTATCAACGCCCATTCTTCCATCTTGCTGTCGAGAGAATGTTTAAGTTTTTCGTAGCGATTGCAGTTTTCGATTGTGCAAAGCGCAGGATTGGAAGTCATAAGCTCGCTGAGTTCGGAGAGAGAATTTTCAATATCCGAAATCTCTTTTTCCAAACGCTCTATCCGTGATTTCTTTCTACGTTCTTCACGCTCTATTTGCTTTTGTTCGTGATAATTGCTTTTATCGCCCGCACTATTATCACTTCTCACATCATTTGCCCTTTCCAATTCACTTAACTTCTCAATCTTTCTATCTTTCAAAAATTCAGCAACATCACCAATATGCTCTTTAACTCCTCCATTTCTAAACTCATACACCTTTGTCGTAAGACTTTCGAGGAAATCGCGGTCGTGAGAAACAACAATTAAAGAACCATTATACTGTAATAATGCACTTTTAAGAATATCTTTTGAGAGCATATCAAGATGATTTGTCGGTTCGTCAAGCACTAAAAGATTTACAGGCTCAAGAAGAAGTTTCGCAAGAGCAAGACGAGTTTTTTCCCCGCCCGAAAGAACTTTTACTTTCTTGTCAATATCTTCACCCGAAAAAAGAAAACATCCGAGGATACGGCGTACACGTGTACGTACATCACCTGTGGCTATATCATCCAACGTCTCAAAGACAGTTTTTTCGCCATCCAAAAGCACACTCTGATTTTGCGCAAAATATCCGATTTTTACTTGATGACCACGCTCAAACGTCCCCGAATAGTCGGTAATTTCACCAACAATAATACGCGAAAAAGTAGTCTTCCCCTCACCGTTCTTTCCGACAAACGCAACTTTCTCACCACGCTCAAGAATAAAATCAACATTACTGAAAACCTTTAAATCATCATAAGATTTTGAAACTTGTAAAGTATTCACAACAACTTTTCCAGAGTGTGGCGCAGGCGGAAAGCGAAAAGAAATTGCACTGCTATCAAAAGTATCAACTTCTATGCGATCCATTTTTTCGAGCATCTTCAACCGACTTTGCGCCTGACGAGCCTTTGTAGCCTTATATCTGAAACGCTCAATAAAATGCTCTATCTGATTAATTTCTTTTTGCTGATTGTCATAAGCGGCTTGCTGAATATCGCGCCGCTGCTGCCTCTGCTCAACATAAAGAGAATATGAAACGTTGTAATCTTCAATCCGTCCAAGGACAATTTCAACGGTACGATTTGTGATATTGTCAAGAAAACGGCGGTCGTGCGACACAACGACAACAGCTCCCTGATAAGATTGCAAGAACTCTTCGAGCCATTCAATAGACTCAATGTCAAGGTGATTAGTCGGCTCGTCAAGCAACATAACTTCGGGAGAGCGCAAAAGGATTTTTGCAAGTTCAACACGCATCTGCCAGCCCGAACTGAATTGAGTAATCGGACGATCGAAATCGCTATGCTTAAAGCCAAGTCCAAGCAGCACTTTCTCCGCCGTAGCACGCTCATTGCCACCTCCAAGCAAGTGATAACGCTCATTATTTTCAGCTAATCGTTCAATCAGACGGTGATATTCAATACTTTCAAAATCAGTGCGTTCAGATATTTCTTTTTGAATTTTCGCAATAGATTTTTCAATGGCTATTGTTTTTTCAAACGCCTGCATCGCTTCTTCAATAATAGTGCGCGAAGAATTAGGTATCATCTCTTGTGGAAGATAACCAATTTCGTGCCCGCTCGTAACCACAATATTGCCATTATCAGGCATTTGAAGCCCAGATAAAATTTTAAGCAGAGTGGACTTTCCCGCACCGTTTTTCCCTGTAAGACCAATGCGGTCCCTATCCTTGATAATGAAAGAAATATTATCAAAAAGCGGATTGCCCGAAAATGAAATTGAAAGGTGATTTATCGAAATCATATTCTGCAAAGATACGGCGTTTTTCTCTATATCGGTTATTATAGCGTTCCCCCGCCACTCGCAGGCTCGTGGCGGGGTCGGGCTTTCGCCTGTATCTTTTTTGTATCGGACAATCACAAACGCCCCTCACTAACGGCAACAGGCAGACCTCTCGCCACCAACCACAAAAAAGGATGTCGGCTCAATCCCTAACGCAGCCCCCCGCCCGCCCCTGTCCCCCAAGCCCGAACGTAGCAAAAACCCGTCAGCACCTCAAAAAATTAACCCAATGCCGCCACACGATTGCAAAATTTCAAAATAATGTAGCTACCTTTGCAAGACTTCATACAAAACTTTTCACAAAAAAATGACTTTAATTAAATCCATTTCGGGTATTCGTGGCACGATAGGCGGTGCATCAGGAGAAAATCTAACACCACTTGATGTTGTGAAATTTTCGTCATCTTTTGCTTCCATTTTACAGAAAAAAAACGGCGTACGCAATATAACAATGGCAGTCGGTCGGGACGGTCGCATTTCAGGAAGTATGGTGCAACAGCTTGTCATTTCCACGCTTTGTGGGATGGGTGTCGATGTTATTGACTTGGGACTTTCCACAACCCCAACAGTCGAGATGGAAGTTGTTCGACATAAAGCGCAGGGCGGCATTATCATTACCGCGAGCCATAATCCAAAAGAGTGGAACGCGCTAAAACTTCTTGGTGCAAGCGGTGAGTTTATAAGCGCAGATGAAGGAAATGAAGTGTTGCGTCTTTCGGATACAGGCGAGTATGAATTTGCAGGTGTCACCGAATTGGGCACTGTACGCAAGGTAAGCGATTCAGTCAAAAATCATATTGAAAAAATTTTATCGCTACCGTTAATATCTGCCAAAGATATATCCACCAAAAATTTCAAGATTATCATTGATGGAATAAACTCCACAGGCGGAGCAGTGATTTCAGAGCTTTTGCGTGCGCTTGGTGTAAAAGATATTACCGTTTTGAATGGCGAACCGAATGGGGATTTTGCACATAATCCAGAGCCGTTGCCCGAAAATCTTGCGCAAATATCAAAAGCAGTCATTGACACGAATGTAGATTTAGGTATTGTGATAGACCCTGATGTGGACAGGCTTGCTTTTATTTGTGAGGATGGAACAATGTTTGGCGAAGAATACACTCTTGTAGCTGTCGCCGACTACGTGCTGCAATATACGAAAGGCACTGTCGTTTCAAACCTTTCTTCCTCGCGAGCATTGCGTGATATTGCAGAGATACATGGATGCGACTATCATTCTTCTGCCGTTGGTGAAGTTAATGTTGTAGCAAAAATGAAAGAAGTAAACGCTGTACTTGGCGGTGAAGGCAATGGAGGCGTTATTTGCCCAGAGTTGCATTATGGCAGGGACGCGCTTGTTGGTGTTGCACTTTTTTTGACTGCACTTGCGAGGCGTGGCGGAACTATGACTGCGTGGCGCAACGCACTTCCGCAATATGTTATCTCAAAAAATAAAATTGCACTTTCGTCAGACACAAATATAGATAAGCTCTTGGAAAAAGTGAAAAAACATTTTTCGTCAGAAAAAATAAATGTTGAAGACGGTGTTCGCATTGACTTTGAAGCAGCGCGTCAGTGGGTACATCTTCGTCGTTCAAACACAGAGCCGATCATTAGAATTTATGCCGAGAGTCGCACTCATGAAGAAGCCACCGCGCTCGCCCTTGAAGTCGCCACTATCATCCAAAAATAAACAATAAAACAATAATACAATGAAGAAAAATAATCTCTATTTAGGTTTAGCACTTATCGCAGCTATATGCTGCACATCATGCGGACGACAAAGTGATGTGACTTTGTCAGGTACAATAGAAGGGTGGAACAACGAACGCATTTTTATTGCGCACAGCCCCTTACACAACCCTGATAGCGTTGGCTACGACACAATTCAGGCTACGGATGGAAAATTTACGTACGACCGTATTTTTTCCGTACCCACAATCGTAAAATTAAATGCAGAAAATGTTGAGCAGGCTAATATTGCCACTCAATTAGAGCTTCTACTGCAACCGAACGAAAAAGTATCTGTGGCAGGGAAGTACGAAGACGAATTTTTATCATATAAAGCGAAAGGCGTAGTGTCTGACGTGGTTTCCACAGTAGAGGAACAAAGCAAATTGCGTGAAAGTTCCAAAACACTTTATGTTACAGTGAGCAGTTTATACAAACGCCTTAAAGAAATGACTTCGCAAGAAGATATTGACGAAAAAGTTGCAGATAGTCTGTACGATTTATACGTAAAGCAAATGGAGGCTATAGCACAAAAAAAATTAGAATATGTAAAAGCTCATTTAGACCACGATTTGGCAGTACTCTACTTGTTTGCAGAGCCACGTAAAGACACACTGTTAAAATACTACAACCAGTTGAGCGACAAAATCAAACAAAGCAGACTATCCGAGCGTTTAAGAAAATCTGTTGAAGCCGCTCGTGTTGATGTGATTAAACGCAACAATGAAGAAGCAGTAAAAGCAGGCTCGCAAGCACCATCGTTCGCTCTGTACGATTTAAAAGGCAAAGAACGTAAGTTGGAAGAATTTAAAGGCAAATACGTAGTGCTTGATTTCTGGGGAACGTGGTGTATATGGTGTGTTCGTGGTATGCCACAAATGAAAACGTACTACGAAAAATACAAAGGCAAGGTAGAATTTATCGGCATTGCCTGTCGTGACACAAAAGAGCGCGTGAGCGATTTTGCGACAAAAGAAAATATCCCTTGGGTAATGCTCATCAATGGCGAAAAACAAGTAAACGGCTCAACTATAACTTTTGATAAAGAGGTGAGTCTGTTGTACGGCGTAGCAGGTTATCCGACAAAATTTATTTTAGACAAAGACTTGAAAATTGTCGGCAGGTTTTTGGGCGAGGGCGAGGATTTCTACGAGAAGTTAGACGAACTGTTAAAATAAGAAAGTTGGCGTGCCCCTGCGGTGGGCAGGTAAGGAATATTGAAGCCATTGGGCTTATTATATACACCTTGACTACGCCCGCCATCCGTCTGCCACCGCAGGGTCGGGCTATCCGCTCCAAAGTCGCGAGTAAGCGAGGGCAGAGGACGCGCTTGCGCGGACTATGCCGAGCGAGAGCGACTTCATTGCGAAGCAATAATCTTTTGCCCCAGACCAAAAACAACACCCTTGCAATAAAAACACAGACACACTCACAACCCCTGCTGGCAAAAGGATTTCCGCTACTATCCCTCACGCAGCCCCCCAGCAATGGCAGCACCAAGCGACAGCACGTGGCACAACACCAACAGAGTTCGGCAGCCCACCCGCCCGCCCCGCCCGCCACATACGCAAATCCCACAAACACCCTAACTCCCATCGCACACCGCCCCGCCCCCCCCTGCACCGCTTGCCCGCCCGCTTGCCCGCACTCCCCGCCCGCTTGCCCGCGCTCCCCGCCCCGCTTGCCCGTAATGCCACTAATATAGTGATTATATCATGTATATTTTCGATATTTACCTTTTTTGGTTTTTCTGGGATAATGTCTTCTGTTTTTTCTAACAGGCAAGAGCTGTTTACTTATCTGTAT